>JAFAHL010000031.1 GCA_019237215.1 Hyphomicrobiales bacterium
CTTGACGTCGATCGGCGCGCAGTTGCGCCGGCCGGAAAGAAGACAATCCTGTTTCTTGCGCATGTCGGCGATTTGTATCGCCAGCCAGATGCCTGCGACCGCCAGCGCGACGGTGAACGCCAAGGCTGCAAGGTTGACCATCATGCGGTGGCGGTAATTGTCGTCTTGCTCTTCGCCGCCTTCGTACTTCGCGAGGCCTGCAACCGGCGAGGCGAATGGCGTGTGCCGCACCGCGCGCCATTTGCCGCCGCGGGGTCGAAATGGCACGACCCGGTGGTCTTCTTCGCTGGCGTTTTCGCTGGCGTTGGAGTGCTCAGAGGTCACGGCGCCTCCCGGCATATGGTAGACGCCGCCTCTATCGGCGCGTCGGCGTCTGATTTCAAGCAAAACTCCCAAATCATGGCGCGGCAGTCATTTGCGACTTTGGCAGTGCCGGCGATCACGGCCGACGCGCCCCGGACACAAAAAATTGCGCTTGCGACACCCAAGAGTTCCTTGTGGGAAATGGCGCTTTGGCTAAATTTACGGGAAATTTATATGGGCGTCGCCAAGATGCGGCCGGTGGAGGGCGGTCTCGAGATCAAGCCCGGTGAGACGGTCGAGTTCAAGCCCGGATCGTTCCACGTGATGCTCATGGCATTGAAGCAGCCACTGCAAAAGGGCGAGAAGGTCAAAGGCACTTTGGAGTTCGAGAAAGCCGGCAAGGTCGACATCGAGTACGCGGTCGAGGCGCTCGGCGCGACGGCGCCGACCGCAGGCGAACATCAGCACTAAGGATTGCGCCTGGTCACAGCGCGCGGCGGGCGCTGCGGGCAATGGCGGCGGCAGCGATAAATCCGATTGCCGCAAGCGGCAGCCCGACATACCAGCGCTCGCGCTTGCGCGCGCGTGTGCGCAAATAATCCATGACAAAGCGCTCGCCACGGCCCATCTCGGTCAAGGTCTGTTGCATCGAGCCAATGCGGCGAATCTCGTCGGAAGTAAGCTCGTCGCCTTGCCAGCGGGATTGCCGCTCGCGGTCATGGAGCTGATCGATTTCTCCCTTGTGACGGCGCTCGATCGCGGCGGCTTCCAGATACTCCGCGCGCTCCCGCGGGCTCAGGAACCGATCGGGTCCGGTTCCCGTTGCCGTTTCGATCATGGCCAGGATCGGATGATCGCCCGCCGGCGCGACGACGACCCACGCCCCCGAGAAGCCGATGAGGAGGCACAGCACGAGCCCGCCCACATGCAATCCGCGTTGCCGATTGCGGCTGCGCTCGGCCGCAGGAGCCGTGATGAACGCGCGTATCGCCCCGGCAACCACCAGAACCGCGGCGAACGTCACGACGGTGACCGCGCCGGTCGGCGCGTCAAGCAGGAAGGAGCCGAATATTCCCGCCGCGCTCGCAGCCGCGCCGGCGATCCAACCGATCACGAGCGCGACGCCGATGTGGGAGGAGAATAAGCTGCCGACCAGCGCCGGAACGATGAGGAAGCAAAAGACCAGCAAGACACCGGCGGTGGCCACCGAAGAGGTGACGACCACGCCGAACGACAAATAGAAAACAAGATCCCAGACTGCGAATTTTCCGGTGGCGGTCGAGGTGTCCATATGGTCGGCCGCGGCCAGCAGAGGTCGCCGCAGCAGCCAATGAATCGCTCCGATGATGCTGTAGAGAATGATGAACTTTACGAGTTCGTCTGCGGTCACCGACAGGATGCCGCCCACCAGCATCTTTTTGACGTGCTCGGCGCCCTGCGGGGAGCGATCGACCACGAGCACCGTCGCAGCCGTGGCGACCACATAGAGCACGCCAATGAAGGCTTCCTGCCGCACGCTGCGGGCAAAGCCACGGCTCGCGGTCAGCAGCAAAGCCCCCACCGCCGTGAAGATGAGGGTATAGGCATAGCCGGCGGCGCTCTGAACGGCATGGCCTGCGACCGCGGCCACCGTGGCGCCCAGCGCCGACACCTGCGCGAGCGCAAGATCGGCGAACACCACGTTTCGTCGCAGCACCTGCAGGCCAAACCAAGTATGAATGCCGGTGAAGACGATTGCCGCGGCGAGCGGCAATGCCGCGAATGCAAGGACGTCCTCAAACATGGGAGCGCTCAGTTCGATGCGGCGGACAGTGCCCGCGCCAACGTGGCGACATTATAATCGAACAGCGCACGGAAGTCGGCGGCCGCCGGCACGCTGCCGACCGACGGCGCGAGCTTCACGACGACCGCGCCCGTCCGCCGCGCGAGCAATTGGGATGTCTCCTCCGGCTCGAACGGCTCGTGCACGATCACGCGTATTTTCTGTTCGCGGATCGTCGCTGCGAGTTTGGCGAGCCGCGCCGGGCTTGGCGCCACCCCCTCTTTGATCTCGATCACATCGACAATGTTGAGCCGAAAGCGGCGCGCGAAATAGGGCCAGGTGTTGTGATAGGCGATGAGGCGCGCGGCGCGATGCGGCGCGAGGAGTTGTTCCCACTCCACGAGATCGGCCTTGAGGCGAGCGAGAAAACCGTCGCGGTTGGCGATGATTTTCGCGGCCGCTTCGGGCGCGACACGGATGCCCGCCTCGGCAATGCCGCCGGTGATTATCTCGGCATTGGCAGGATCGAGCCAATAGTGCGGATTGGCAAGGCCATGGGCATGCCCGTCCCGAGTAGCGGGATCGACGCTCGATCCCTTCACCTCGAGCAGCGGAATGCCGATGGATGCGTCGACGTAGCCGGCGCCGCCGCGGTTGATCGCGGCGTCACCGTGCATCGACAATAGCTTGTCGAGCCAGTGGTCGTAGCCGAGCCCGACGCGGACGACGACCGAGGCCCCCTTGAGCCTTGCGAGATCGGAAGGCCGTGGTTCGAAAGCTTCCGGGTCGGCTGCCGGCGGGATGATGGTCTCAACCTGCGCGAGGTCGCCGACCACCGCCCGTGCGAGGCTGGCGAGATCGCTGGTCGTTGCAACGACGCGCATGGTCTGCGCCGCTGCGGCCGACGATACGAGAAACGTCGCAACGATGCTGACGAGCGCGGTGCGCCGTGCAAACCTCGTGCGCGCGACGTGCGGATTGTGCCGGCGATCACCTGCGGGCAACGAACACGCTCTTGGGCAGCAGGCAGTGCACGCTCTTTTCGTCGCCGGCCGCGGGCGGCGCGATACGACAGTCCATGGCAATGCTGGCCAATCCGTAGGCGTCGAGCCGGGTCAGCTTGCGCTGCTCCTGCAGTAGGTTGATCATCGCCATCGACGCGCCGTCCATGGCCTTGTCGAGGTCGCTATCCTTGGCGACCGTGACGTAATACTGGGCGTTTTCCGCGCTCGGCAGCGTAGGTCCGTTGCGCGGCGACTTCGGATTCATGCAATAGGTGCCCTTGACCACGTTGACCACTTCCGAGATCCGGCAGTCCCATTGCCGAACCATGATCTTGTCGGCTTCCTCCTTGCTCACCTTGCGGCTCTCGGCGAGGAATTTCGACGTCTCCGATTTCAGCAAGTCCCAGCCGACGTTGAGCTTCTGGTCGTAGCCGATCGTGATCCAGTGCGTGGGGGTCTCGATGCGAGGCCACTCGAGCTTTGTTCCTTTGAGCACTTCGACCGTGATGTTGAGCTCCTTATACGCGGTCTCGATGGCGGTCAGGTTGACTTCGCCGTTGCCCTGGCCGGCATGACTGTCGCCGGACCATAGCAGCGCGCCTTTGACGAAGACCGGGACGTAGAGGCTCGTTCCCGTAACCAGCTCGCGAATGTCGAGATTGCCGGCGTAGCGGCCGGGCGGAACGGACGAATATTGCCCGGGCTCTGCGCGCGCGACGCCAAGCGTCCCCGGGAAGGGCCGCAGCGGCACCACGACGCCGGGGATGAACTCGGTCTGCATTTTATCGAGGTCGAGATACATGTAGCGGACCTGGCCATCCTGGAACTGCTGCGGGAACTGACCGAACATGCCCGGCACGTTGAAGTTTGCGGCGTAGGCGCGCGGGACGATCTTGTTGATCGTGACCTTGAGAACGTCGCCCGGCTCGGCGCCCTCGATATAGATCGGTCCGGTCAACGTGTGCGGTCCGCGGCCGGGAAAATCAGTTCTGAGCTTCTTGATCTGCTCGATCGTGGTGCCGGGAATGACTTGATTGTGGCTGTGCATCATCGTTTCCATGACGACGGTGTCGCCGGAATTGATGCGCAACACTGGCGGCTGGGCGTTGTTGAACCAGCCCCACTGGGTGGTTTCCAGCGTCGCCGGCAGAAGATGTACCTTCTTGCCCTCCGGCACCGGCACGATCTGCAGCTTCGGATCGGCCGGCCCGATCGGTGGCACCGCTTGGGTCGGCGGTGCTGCTGGCGCCGGCGGCTGCTGCTGCGCGCGGATGGCGGTTGCGGTGGTGAGCCAAGCTCCACCGACGATCACGCCAGCGGCGGCAAACGCAATCAACCCTCGTCGCTTCATGGTCAGTCCCTCTGTCGGGTTCGCGAATATCTGCAGCAAATAAACAGCAAATAGCATGCCATTTCCGCTCGCGCTTGCGCCGCCGAACCCCAGGGCCGTGCTCCCGGCTTACGGTCGGCTTAAATTCAGAGCAGCCAGTAGAGGACTATCAAACATTTACGTGCAACAGCAATCCTTGCGACCGTTTGCCACGAAGACGATCGTCACTATCGGGCGGCCTCTGCGTCGGTGCCCTCGCTACGTCTCTGCAAACGGGAGCGGCTCGCCTTCCGGCGGCGACATGCGAAAGACGTTGAGGATCATCGATATCAGCACGTAATAGCCGAGGATGCCGACGAACTCGACGGTCGCGGGCTCGCCGAGAAGGTCACGCACGCGCGCATAGGTCTTATCGCTGACGCGCCGCGTCTTGTAGAGCTCCTGGACGAAATCGTAGATCGCGCGCTCGTCCTTCGGGGCCGATTTCGGGACGCGTCCCTTGTGCAGGTCGCGGATGGTCTCGGCCTTGACGCCCGCGCGCTCGGCCTGGGGCACGTGGGCGAACCACTCGTATTGCGCGCGCCACAGCTTTGCCGTCGCCAAGATGGCGAATTCCGAGAGCCGCGGCGCCACCGCCGTCTTGAAGCGGCAATGGCCGCCGAGTTGCTGCGCGAGCTCGCCGAAGGCCGGAGCGTGCAGGAACACGGCGAACGGCCCGCGGATGGTCGTGCTGCCGCCGCGCGGGCCGGAACGGATCGAGTCGAGCAGCGCGCGCTGGGCGGGCATCAGCTTGTCTTCGGCGAGAATGGCGACGCGGGGCGGCGGCATCTTCTTGGCGGGCTTCCTGACAGGCTTCTTGACAGGCATTGGGCCTCCTCACATGCGCCGTCGCTCGGGCTGTGGCGCGCTGGGGTTACTTGAACAGCAACGACTTGATGATGATCGGTACCACGTTGGTAAGCTCGATGACGCTCCCGATGTCGACGTAATCGAATTCCTTGAGCTGTACGCCGTCAATGGCGATCACGTCGGCCGCGGGGGCGATCTCGTGGCGGATGACGCGGCCGAGGCTCTTGCCGACGTCGCCGTCGATCAAGAGCACCAGCGGCATGTCCTCTTGCAGCGTCCGCGGCAGCGCGGCGCAAATGCCGGCCGCGACCGCGTGCAGGCGCCCATGCGAGGGATCGCCGCGCCACGGGAACGCAAGCGCGATCGGGCTTTCCCCTTCCTCGAAGTCGGCGCGCGTGAGCGCGCCGCACACGGTGGCGGCGACGGCATCGGGAGTGATCTCACCGTCGGCCGCAAAGTTGCACGACAGCACCGGCAGGTTTTGCAGCGGCAGCTTGCCGGGGTCGGCGATCAGGATGGTGTTGCCGCTGATCTGAACCGAAAATTGCGCGGCGCCGATGACGGTCGCGCGAATGCCTTGGCCCGGGTCCCAGACCGGAGCAAGGTCGCGCCGATGCGCGAGCAGGTGGCGCAGCTCCTCGGCGAGGTCGGAGC
>JAFAHL010000345.1 GCA_019237215.1 Hyphomicrobiales bacterium
CGCCTCGACATAGACCTTGCCCTGCTCCTGCACCAGGACTTTCGAGATCGCGTCGTGGCGCTCGCGCATGAGGTCGGCGGCCTTGCGCATGATCTTGGCGCGGTCGTAGGCCGAGGTCGCCCGCCACAGCGCGAAACCCTTCTTCGCGGCTTCCAGCGCCTCGTCGAGATCCGCCTTGCTGGCATGGGGCAGGTGCGCGAGCGGCTTCTCGGTCGCCGGATTGAGCACGTCCTCGCCCTTGCGGCCGCCGCCGTTCACCCATTTGCCGTCGATATAGAGCGCGAGATCGGTATACATGGGACTCCTCGTCGTTTTCGTCATTGCCGCGATAGTCGTGACGTAGGGATTAGCATCTTTCGAGGTTGGATTCACCCCGTCGGGCCAGCCGACGATCATAGCCGTGAGGCTCAGGCCCGTCGCCCTTTCAGCATCCCCGCGATACCCAGATCCTCGTCGAGGTCTGGCCAGTGGATGCCCATTGGCATGATCTCAAAATTCGCGCGCTCCTTCGCCGAGGCACGCTGGAGCCGCGGGTACCAATCGAGCGGCGTTGCGATCTTGCGTCCATCCACGAGCGTCACCACAAGCTCGGTCGCGGTGAACTCGACCGCGCGCGCGTGGAGGTCGCCGACGTCAATTTCCAAAGTAGTCATTCCAGGCCGCCAATAGCTGCTCGCGACGTGACCGAAGGTGGCGGATGATATCGCCCAGTTCGTGCACAGGAAACCCCATATTCACTGCCACGGTGAGATCGTGTAGCCAGAATTTGACTTCTTTGCTTCCGGCACGAACGTGGATGTGAGCAGGCTCATCTCCTTCATTGGAATAGAAGAAAGCGCGGTAAGGACCCCACCGCAGAACTGTCGGCATGTCGCTCTCGCTCAGCGTTGTTGCATTCTTCGGGCCTTGGGCTTTCCTCGCATGCGAGGGAAAACGGCGTGCGAGCCTTGCTCGCAAGCGCGAGGAGCAGCTACCCCAAAAACGCCCCGCCGTTCACCTGGATGTTCTGCCCGGTGATGAAGCCCGCGCCGGGACCGCAGAGGAAGCGCACGGCGGCGGCGATATCGGCGGGTTCGCCGCGCCGGCCCGCCAGCGCCTGCACGAGCGAATGATGCTGCGGCACCGGCTGCCCCGCTGGGCGCGGCGCCGCCATCAACCCCGGCGTCACCGTGTTGACGCGGATCTTGTCGGGGGCGAGCTCGTGCGCCAGCGCGCGGGTAAACCCGATGAGCCCGGCCTTGGCGGCCACCACGTGCGGGCGGCGCGCGGCGCCGGTATGCGCTGAGAGGCCGCCGATGTTGACGATCACGCCCGCGCCGCTCCGTTTGAGAGAAGGCAGGCAGGCTTTGACGCAATTGAACGCGCCATCGAGGATGACGCCGGTGACCGCCCGCCAGTCCGCAAGCGTCATCGTCTCCAGCGACTGCTCCACGCGCACCGCGGCGTTATTGACCAGAATGTCGATACGGCCGAAGCGGGAGGCCGCGGCGGCGACCATGGCCGCAACCGCGTCGGCGTCGGCGACATCGGCGGTGACGGCGAGCGCCGTGCCGCCGCCGCGTTCGATCTCGCCCGCGACAGCCTCGGCTTCCTGCAAGTTCGAGCGCGCATTGACGACGACCGCCGCGCCGCCATCCGCAAGCGCGAGCGCGATGCCGCGTCCGATATTGCGTCCGGCGCCGGTGACGATGGCGACGCGGCCTGATAGCTCCTGGGTCATTGGTGTGGATCCTAACGAGAGTGTCGTTGCGGGTACGGTGCTTCGATTGTGTCGCAGCCGGCCCACGGCGTCCCCTCCCCCGCAAGCGGGGGAGGGACAGGGAGGGGGCATGCAACAAGATGGAGAATGGCGACTACCCCCTCCCCACCCTCCCCCGCAAGCGGGGGAGGGAGTCCACCGAGTCTGTGGCGCTTAACCTCTCAATAACGAAAGGTCGATCCTCCAATCAAACAGCGTGCGCATCAGCGCGAGCGCGCACTGCGTCCGCGCCGCATCCCATCCGCCGTGGTGCGCGTTGAGCACGAACTTCTCCTCGACGTCGCCGCGCGTGAGCGGCTCGTGCGCGCCGCCGCGCATATGCGGCTGGCGCTCCTCGATGACGCGGCCGTCGGCGAGCACCGCGCGGATGTGGCCGG
>JAFAHL010000376.1 GCA_019237215.1 Hyphomicrobiales bacterium
ATTGACGTCCTCGCTGAGTTGGCCCGGCTCGGCGATGTCCGAGCTGTAGTTGCCCACTCCGTCCACCACCATCACGACCCCCTTGTCGAAGGGACAGGCGGCGAAAGCGCTGTAGGCGTGCGCCAGATGATGCGACACCGTCACAACCTTGTTCGAGTTCGAAAGATAGAGAGAATTGTTCTTCGCTTGTTTGCGCTCCTCCTCGTCCATGACTTCAGGCACGTATTGCGACACTAGGCGTAGTTCCAAGTCCTCCACCGGGAGAACGTAACAGTTGCGCACCACCAGATCGACGTCGTCCAACGAGATGCCTTCCGCCGCGAGACAGTAGTCGACCACCTTCTGGTAGAAGCCGGTGTCGTGCTTCTTGCGCGTGATCCGCTCCTTGTTGATGGCGACCGCGATCTCGCCGTCGCGAAGCAGACATGCGCTGACATCGTGGTCGTACGCATTTATCCCAAGGACATAGGTGTGCTTGTTCGACATTCGTGTTCTGCTGACGGACTTGTTTCTAAGCTGACACTCTCGCATCCCCCGAAGGCAAGAATGCGCATTTCTGGCTGCGGCAACAAGCCCGCGCGCTCGGCTGCGATTGCCGAAGCTTCGAACGTGACGACGCTATCGTGGCGCGTGCACTGCCTTCGCAATGCTCGCCCCTGCAAAGCCGCAGAAGTGTAAGCCTCGGGTAAGCCTGCGACGCGTGTAAGGCTGCCGACATAAGCGAACCCACGGATGCGTTCGAGGTCGTGGGCGAAGCAGCGTTGATCTTGAAACGGCGCTTGACCACCGCTGGCCGGGAGCCTAGTTTTGCCGGGCCGGGCAAGAGATGGTGACAGCATGACGAAGTCAATTCGCGCTCTCTTGAGTTCTGCCGCCCATAGCGTGGTTCGCGGCCTCGCGGTCGTGGCGCTGGTCGTCGTCTGGTCGGTAGGTCACATCGGAACTTATGCGCTCAGCGTGGTCGGAGTATCGACTGCCGTCTTGACCACGACTGCGACCCCCGCTGATGCGTGGTGGCGCCGCTGGGGTTGGCGCGGCCGTCGCTGGGGTTGGCGCGGGCGTCGCTGGCGGCGGTGGTGAGCGGCTCCCGAGTTCAAGCGGCAACGCCGAGGAACTCGCTCATCTAGGCGCTTTCCGTTTATGATCTTTTAGGGCCCTGGCACCTGCCGGGGCTCTTTCATTAAGGCATCGTTCCGATCTGCTGGTCACCGCAGCGCGGCAGCGATGTTGCCGCCGTCGACGGTGGTGACGTCGCCCGTGGTTTTCAATTCCAGCGCCTGATGCAGGAATGCCTGCGCCACGTCGTCGGCGGTCACCTCGCGGCGGAGCAGGTTGCCGCTGAGATAATCCTTCTCGCTCACGCCGCGCACCTTGGAGCGCTCGGCGATGAACGCGTCGGTGAGCAGTCCCGAGCGAATGCGGTCGGCATTGACGGCGTTGGCGCGGATGCCGTCTGCGCCGTAGTCGACCGCGTATTGCCGCACCAAAAACAGCGTCGCCGCCTTGGGCAGTCCATACGGGCCGAAATTCGGTCCCGGATTGACCGCCTGCTTCGAGACGTTGAACAACAGGCAACCGCCGGTGCCCTGCGCCAGCATGATCTTCACCGCCGCCTGCGCCACGCGCTGGTGGCCGTAGAAGTTCAATTCGAAGCTTTGCCGCAGCACGTCTTCGTCGACCTCGCCGATCCTTCCCTGCCAGGCGGCGCCGGCGTTCGACACCACGATGTCCACGCCGCCAAAGGCCGCGACCACCCGAACGAAGGCGTCGCGCACGCAAGCACCATCGGTGACGTCGCATTTCACCGCCAGGGCGGCTGCGCCGATGGCCTTCGCCGCGTCCGCCGCGGCGCGCTCGTCGCAGTCGAGCAGCGCCACCTCGGCGCCCGCCGCCGCGAATGCCTTGGCGGTCGCCCGCCCGATCGTGCCGCCGCCGCCGGTGATGACGGCGATCTCACCGGCGAGCGGCTTTTCCGCCGCGCTGGCGAGCTTGGCCTGTTCCAGCGGCCAATATTCCATGTCGAACATCTGCGCTTGCGAGATCGACTCGAAGCGGCCGATCGCCTCGGCATCGGTGATGACCTCGGCCGCGCATTGCGCGAGATCGGCGGCGATCTTGGCGTCCTCCTTCGAACGTCCGAGGCCGAACAGGCCGAGGCCGGGCACGAGCGCGACGCGCGGCAGCGGGTCGAGCGGGCGCTTGATCCCGCCGGCGCGCGCATTCTCCCGCGCGAAATAGGCCTGGTAGCGCTGGCAGAAGTCGGCCACCGCTGCCTGCGCGGCGCGCTTGAAATCATCCATGCGGTCGCGTGCGGGTGCGATGCTGACGAGCGGCCAGTTCTTGGTGCGGATGGTGTGGTCGGGCGTTACCACGCCGGCCTGGCCGTAGCGCGCAAGCTCGGCGCCGTTGACGAAGTTGAGGATCGCGGGGCTGGTGCGGAACTCGAGGATCATCCGCCGCCACGCGCCTTCGATCTTCTCGTCCTTGCGGCTGCAAGCCCCGCGCAGGATCGGCGCCACGGCATCCACCGAGGCGATCGCCTGCGGCAGCTGTGCGGTCACGAACACCGCCTTGCGGTTCCTCTGCAGCCGCTCCTCGGCCAACGTGACCAGCACGATCATGCGCTCGTAGGATTCGCGCGCGCTGGCGCCGAAGGTGAAGATGCCATGCTTGTTGAGGATCAGGCCCTCGACCTCGGGCTTGGCTTCGTAGATGTCCGCGGCCGTCTTCGCGAGGCCGAAGCCCGGCATCACGTAGGGCACCAGGCTCACGCGCCCATCGTAGAGTCCGGCGCAGATCGCTTCGCCGTCGGGCTGGTCGACGATGCTCAGGATCGCGTTGGCGTGGGTATGGTCGATGAATTTGTGCGGCAGGAACGCATGCAGCAGGATCTCGACCGAGGGGTTCGGCGCCGTGGGCTCGAGCAGGCTCGCGCGCTGGATGCGCAGGAGGTCCTCGTCGCTCAAGGCCGCACGTGCGCGCAGCTTGCGCAAACGATCGAGCCGCACGGCAGGAAGCCCCGCCGGCTCAATCGCCGCCATGTCCGAGCCCGAGCCTTTGACGCACAGCACCGCGACCTCCTCGCCGAGAAGGTCCGGCATATTGGTCTTCAGCGAGGTGTTGCCGCCGCCGTGCAGCACGAGCTTGGGGTCGCGGCCGAGCAGGCGCGTGGTGTAGACGCGCAGCGCCAGATCGCGGCTGATGCCGTCACGGGCATAGCGGTCGATCGCCGCTTGCGCCTCGCTGTCGACCCAGCCGCTTTTCATCGCCGAGCTCCCTCACGGGCGCGCAAGACGCCGGCCGCGCGCGGCGCCGACGGGGCGACCGCGAATTGAGATGACGATGCGATCAGCTCTTGCCGAGCGCACGCTTGCTCCACCAGCCGGAACGGCGCGGCCGATCGCTATCCTCGCTCTCCGCCGGGCCCGACACGACCGGCTCGACCGAAGGCACGGGCGGCGTGATGGACGGCGGGGGCGAACTTGCGTCATCGCGCAACGCCTGGGGCGCCGGCTCGCGCACGGTCGAGCGCCGGCGCGGCGGTTCGGCGGCCGTCGTTTCGGGAACAGCGGGGTTGGCGATCTGCGCCGGTGACGCCTCCTGTGGCCAAGCCGCGGCCGGCGGCGGCGCATCGCCGCGCGGCTCAGAAAACGGCTCGGCTCGCGCTTCGGGGCCGGCGAGCGGTGCCGCCGGCGCCTCAGACGTAGCAACCGCAGCAGCCCGGTCGAGATCGTGGACGGCGCTCGCGAGTTCGGGCTCCGGCGCAGTGTCCGGCGCGAAGCTCTCGCCGTCGCGGCCGCGACGGTTGCGCCGCCCGCCCCGCCGGCCGCGGCGCCGGCGCCGGCGCTCGCCCTCGCCATGCGCCTCTGCCGGCCTTTCGCCGCCGCCCCCGCCGTCCTCGCCCTCGTGCGCTTGGCCTGA
>JAFAHL010000606.1 GCA_019237215.1 Hyphomicrobiales bacterium
GGTCAAGGGGGCGATTCGTTCATGCATGAACACTTGGAGTGGCGCATCGGACAACATCCGATGGATCCAGTTTATATTTTTACATTTTAGTATCCGGGTCCGGAGCCCACTTGCCTGACGCGGCCCGTTTCCGAGCACGATCAACCTCACATCCGGTCGCCGCTCGAGACGGCTGCACCAACATCCCGCTTGCTGCGGGCACGGAGCTCAGGCGAACGAAACCATTCTTCCAATCGGCATTTCAGTCCATGGACTACCTCGGTTCGTACACCCGGATCCGCCAGAACTGATCAGGTCCCGGGAGATTTGCGAATCTGCTGAGCGCTTTTCGTCAGGCGGGCTTCATCACGGCTCCCTCAATGACGATGCCAGCGGTGACATATTTCCACAGCGCCACCCGCAGCTTGCGCGCCAGCGCCACGATAGTCGTCTTCTTCATGCGGCCGCCGTTGCGTTTGACCCGTTCCTTGAACCACAGAGTCAGCGCCGATTGCGGCTGATGGCGTAGCCATAGCCAGGCGAGTTCGATGAGGATGGCTCGCAATCGTGGATTCCCGGCTTTGGAGACGCCCTGCTCGCGATCGACGGATCCGCTTTGCCAGGGCGTCGGCGCCAGCCCAGCGTAAGAGGCGAGCTGGCGACGATTGTCGAAGTGGCGGAACAGCGCCTCCAACCACAGGGTGGCGGCGCACTCCGCGCCGATGCCCTTGAATTCGAGCAACATCCTCGCCGGCGACTCTGGCGCGGTGGCTTGGCCCTCGGCGAGCAGCCCATCCCGCTCAGCCTCGGCCAGCTTGATTTGATCGAGCAACAGTTCGAGCCGATCGAGTTCGCGGCTGATCTGGATTTTGAGATGCGTCGGCAGAGTACGGCCGTGGCCCGTCGTCAGGTCCTCGAGCCGTTGGCGTCGATCGCGCCGCAGAGGCTCGTAACTCGATATTCCCTGGGAGAACAGCAGCCCTTTTATGCGATTGACGTGCTCTACCCGCTCGGCGATCAGCACCTTGCGTTCGCGGCAGAGGCGGCGACGGTCTTCGTCCTCGGGTGTCGGCGCCCTGACCATCGTACACACCCGCGGTTCGCCGCGCTTATACGCCAGCAACGTGCGAAGCAGCGCCTCGCCGTCGATCCTGTCGGTCTTGGCCCGCCGCCGCCGGCGCGACGTGGCAATCGAGGCCGGATCGACAACGTGGCTTTCGACTCCTTCCTGCTCCAGCGCGCGATGAAGCCAGAAGCCATCGAGACCCGCTTCCTGGATGACCACGATCGGAAAGGATTTCCTCGTCCGTGCAAACGCCTTCTGCTTCAGCTCCGAAAACCGCGCCAGCAACCCCGCAACGTCCCCGGCTCGCACAAAATGCTTCGACATCTTCTCGCCAGAGCCCGGCGACACCGATGTGATGAACCAGATTGAGCGGCTCATTTCCAAAGAGATGAAAATCGCGGCAAGATCGGTTTGGATAGCGGTCGACGGTTCGGCGTGGGCAGCTTCGGTTTGCATGATCGTCTCCAGAGTGGATGGTTCGCAACCTCACTCTGGCAGAGCGTTGGTCGCTATCCACCTCCCCATAGGATCTTCCACTTGAAGGTGACGCCCTCCTCGTCGAGGCGGATCAGACGCGAGTTCGAGATGGCGACGCGGTGGGTGTAGCGCGACAGATAGGCGAGAACGGCCTTTGGCCCGGCGAACGGCCTCTTGGCGTAGACCACCCCTTCGCAGCGGCGCAGCGGCGCGAGCGCGGCGTCGAAGGCGGGCTTGTCGGCGAGCGGCGCCAGGCCGCCGAGGAAGGCGAGGCGTCCAGCCGCATGCAAGGCGGCGAGGCCGTCGAGGAAGAGCCGGCGGAACAGGCGCGACAGCACGCGCGCCGGCAGGAAGAAACCGGGCTTGCAGGCGATCCAGCGTGACCCATCCGGCGACAGTCCGCCGCCGGGAACGATCCGGTGGGCGTGCGGATGATGGGTGAGCGCCGAGCCCCAGGTGTGCAGGACGGCGGTCAGGCCGATGCGCGCGCCCAGATGCTTCGGGTCGGCGGCGATGGTGGTCAGCGTCTCCGCGGCGGTCCTGATGAGGAGGTGGTAGACGGCGGCCTTGTTGTGGAACGCGACGGCGCCGATCGCCGCCGGCAGGGTGAAGACGACGTGGTAGTAGGGAACCGGCAACAGCTCGGCCTCACGCTCGGCAAGCCATTGCCTTGCGGCCGCGCCCTGACACTTCGGGCAGTGGCGGTTGCGACAGGAATTGTAG
>JAFAHL010000678.1 GCA_019237215.1 Hyphomicrobiales bacterium
GAAGTGGGTCGTGCTCAACTCGCCGTCGAACCCGTCCGGCGCAGCCTACACCCGGGACGAACTGAAAACGCTGACCGACGTCCTCATGCGCCATCCGCACGTCTGGGTGCTGACCGACGACATGTACGAGCACCTCGTCTACGGCGACTTCGTCTTCACGACGCCCGCTGAGATCGAGCCGGGGCTGAAAGCGCGCACGCTCACCATGAACGGCGTCTCGAAGACCTACGCCATGACCGGCTGGCGCATCGGCTATGCCGGCGGGCCCGAGCCGCTGATCAAAGCGATGGCGATGATCCAGTCGCAATCGACCTCGAACCCGACGGCGGTGTCGCAATGGGCGGCGGTCGAGGCGCTCGACGGGCCGCAGGACTTCATCGCCAAGCACAACGCGATCTTCAAGGAGCGCCGCGACCTCTGCGTCTCGATGCTCAATCAGGCGCGCGGCATCCAGTGCCCCAAGCCCGAGGGCGCGTTCTACGTCTATCCGTCCTGCGCCGGCACCATCGGCAGGACCGCGCCGACCGGACACAAGCTCGTCACCGACGAGGACTTCGTCACCGAGCTGTTGGAGGCCGAGGGCGTGGCGGTGGTGCAGGGTACGCCGTTCGGCTTTGGTCCCGCATTCCGCATCTCCTACGCCACCAAGACCGAGGACGTCGAGGAAGCTTGCCGGCGCATCCAGCGCTTCTGCGGCAACTTGACATGACGCGCGCGATCTTGCGTAAGATCGATTGGTGAGGCGCAATCCCGATTGGGATTGTGCGATCGAACAACAAAGGAGGGTCCATATGTTGCGTCATGCCGTCGGGGCTGCCGCGCTTGCACTAGCCGTTGCGTCCGCCGATCCCGCCGCCGCCCAGCGAGTGCGGGCCGGCGTGCTGACCTGCGACATCTCGGCGGGCATCGGCTTCATCCTCGGCTCGCAGAAGGCGGTCGTGTGCACGTTCGCGCCGGAGCCGCCCGGCCCGCAACAGGTCTATAGCGGGTCGATCAGCAAGTTCGGGCTCGATGTCGGCGCCACCGGCGGCGCGGTGATGGTTTGGGCGGTGTTCACGGACAGCCTCGCGCCTCCTGGTCCCGCCTTCCTCGCCGGCGATTATTTCGGCGCGACCGGTCAGGTAACGGTCGCCGCCGGCCTCGGCGCCAACGTCCTGATCGGCGGTTCCAACAACACAATCGCGTTGCAGCCGGTCTCGGTAGAGACCTCGGTCGGGCTCAATGTCGCCCTTGGCGTGGCGGAACTGCATCTGCGCCCGGGCCCCTGACGGTTGCGCAAGCTGCGCGCGATGCATGGACGGCCGCCTAGGCGGCCGTTTTTGTTGGCATGCAATGCGCGCATGTCCATCCGCGTTCCGCTGTCGTGCGCCAAACGCTGGCGCCTCTTGCCAAGTCCCCCTCCGGCCTGAAACGATGGCACAACGGTCCCGCAGAAGACCGCATTGCGGTGGATTGGGAGGCGGATATGGCACAGAACGGCACACGAGCTACGGGTCCACGGTGCATCGCGCTGGTGGGCCCGTTTCAGAGCGGCAAGACGACGCTACTCGAAGCAATTCTTGCCCGAACCGGCGCCATCCAGCGCCAAGGCACGATCGACGCGGAGAACACCGTCGGCGATGCCAGCAAGGAGGCGCGTCATCACAAGATGAGCGTCGAACTCTCCGTCGCCAGCACCAATTTCATGGGCGACACTTATACTTTCATCGATTGCCCGGGCTCGGTTGAATTCGTCCACGACATGCGCGCGGCGCTGCCGGCAGTCGACGCCGCGGTCGTGGTGTGCGAGCTCGACGAGAAGAAGGTGTCGCAACTGCAGCTCATTCTGCGCGAGCTGGAAGCGCAGAAAATCCCGCGCTTTCTGTTCCTCAACAAGATCGACAAGGCCGACTCCACCATCCATGACGTGCTCAGGGTGTTGCAGCCGGCCTCGCGCAGCAAGTTGGTGCTGCGACAGATACCGACCTTTTCCGGCGAGATCGTCAGCGGATTCGTCGATCTCGCGCTCGAACGCGCGTTCGTCTACAAGGAGCACGCGCCGTCGGAGGTCGTTGCGCTCGAAGGCGATGCGCTCGACCGCGAGAAGACGGCCCGATTCTCCATGCTCGAGACGCTGGCCGACCATGACGACCAGCTGATGGAGCAACTGCTCGAGGACATTCAGCCGCCGCGCGACAAGGTCTTCGACGATCTCTCCAAGGAATTGCGCGAGGGTTTGGTCTGCCCCGTGTTGTTCGGTTCGGCCACGCGCACCAACGGCGTGCTGCGCCTGATGAAGGCGTTGCGCCACGAGTCCCCCGGCATCGCGGACACCGCAAAACGGCTCGGCGTGAAGAGCGGCCACGCTGTCGCTTACCTGCTCAAGACCATCAACACCGCGCATGGCGGCAAGATGTCGGTGGCCCGCGTGCTTTCGGGTAAAATCGCCGACGGCACCAATCTGTTGAACTCCGAGGGCGAGTCGGGACGCGTCGCCGCTGTTTTCAAGCTCATGGGTCAACACAGCGAGAAGCGCGGCGCCGCCGAAGCCGGCGACACCGTCGCGCTCGGCAAGCTCGATCATGCCACAACGGGCGAGACTTTGAGCGACGGCCAGCAGCCGCATCCACCGCTCGCCAAGGTCTCTCCCCACGCCCCGGTGCTCTCGATCGCCGTCGCTGCCAAGGAGCGCAAGGACGACGTCAAGCTGGGGCAGGCGCTCGGGAAACTGCTCGAGGAAGACCCCTCGATCAGCGTCGTCCACAACGCGGAGGCGCACGAGGTGGTGATGTGGGGCCAGGGAGAGATGCAGTTGCGCGTGGCCACCGAGCGGCTGGCCGATCGCTTCGGCATCACCACGGTCTCGCATAAACCCACGGTCGGCTATCGCGAGACCATCAAGAAGGGGATCGTGCAGCGCGGTCGCCACAAGAAGCAGTCGGGCGGCCACGGCCAATACGGCGACGTCGTGCTCGACATCAAACCGCTGCCGCGCGGCGCGGGCTTCAACTTCACCGAGGAGATCAAGGGCGGCGTGGTGCCGCGCAATTACATTCCTTCGGTGGAGGAGGGCGTCATCGACGCGCTCAAGCACGGCCCCCTCGGCTTCCCGGTGGTCGACGTTGCGGCGAAGCTCATCGACGGCTCCTATCACACCGTCGATTCCTCCGACATGGCGTTTCAGCTCGCCGGTCGGCTCGCCATCCACGAAGGACTGCCGCAGTGTCAGCCGGTGCTGCTCGAGCCGATCTATCAGGTCGAGATCGTCTGCCCGTCGGAGGCGACCGCCAAGATGAACGCGCTCATGTCGGGACGGCGCGGCCAAATCCTCGGCTTCGACACCCGCGAGGGTTGGGACGGCTGGGACGTGGTGCGCGTGCAGATGCCGGAGTCGGAGATCGGCGATCTCATCGTGGAGGTGCGCTCGGCCACCGCCGGCGTCGGCAGCTTCACTTTCAAGTTCGACCACATGGCCGAGCTCATGGGCCGCACCGCGGAGCAGATCGTGGCGGCGCGAAAGGCGGCGGCAGCGTAAGCGAACAGCCGAGGACGGATCGCGGACGCGAGTTCCCTCGTCCGCTCTCCGTCCTCCGTTTTTTCTGAAGCTTCAATTCGCGACATCCGAAGTTCGGTTCCGTGCGGCGCCTGCTATATGCGGCGCATGACGTCCTTCGTGCTTGCCGCCATCACGGCGATCTTCGTGCTCGCCGGCTTCGCGCTCGGCCTGTCGTTCACGGTCGCAACGGTGGCGTTGGCGACGACCCTGGTGCAGGACGGCGCCCTGCAAATCTCGATCGCCGGCGCTTCGGTCGCCGCGCTCGCGCCGGCACTCCTCGGCATGGTGCTGGGCCAATGGCTGCGC
>JAFAHL010000169.1 GCA_019237215.1 Hyphomicrobiales bacterium
CAAGGCATCGGGCTTGGCATAGGCGAGCTTCGCCGTATCGAGGCCGAAGAAGCGAAAATATTCCTTCGACGACGGGACAAAGCCGCCATTCATGCGCTCGCGCTGCAGACGCAGCATCATCACGATGTCGGCGTCGCGCAGGCCCTCGCGCATGTCGCGCATCGCCTCGACCCCGAAGCGCTCAATGCCAGGCGGCATCAGCGTCGACGGCGCCACCACGCGCACGCGCGCGCCGAGCGCATTGAGCAGGATGATGTTGGAGCGCGCCACGCGGGAGTGAAGTATGTCGCCGCAGATGCTCACGACCAGCCCGGCGATGCGGCCCTTGTTGCGGCGGATGGTCAACGCATCGAGCAGCGCTTGGGTCGGATGCTCGTGCGAGCCGTCGCCGGCGTTGATCACCGAATAGTCGACCTTCCGGGCCAAAAGCTCGACCGCGCCGGAGGCGTGATGGCGCACCACGATGATGTCCGGATGCATGGCGTTGAGCGTGATCGCGGTGTCGATCAGCGTCTCGCCCTTGCGCATGGAGGAGGAGCCGACCGACATGTTCATGACGTCGGCGCCGAGCCGTTTGCCCGCGAGCTCGAAGGAGGCCTGGGTGCGGGTCGAGACCTCGAAGAACAAGTTGATGAGCGTTCGCCCGCGCAGCGAAACCTGCTTCTTGTCGATCTGGCGGTTGAGGTCGACGAAGTGCTCGGCGAGATCGAGCAGCCCCAAAATCTCCTCGCGCGAAAGCCCTTCGATCCCCAACAGATCGCGCTGGTTGAGGACGAAGGTGGACTTTTGAGCGATGTTCATTAAAGCCGGTTCTATAGGCCCGGCGGTGGTCGGCCGCAAGGGAGCGGGGGTGCTCCCGTCAACGCAGTTGTGGATGTTTTGTAGCCGATGCCGCGAGCGGATTGCCGCTGCTCGCGCCCTCTCCCCAGCCGAAGTCGGATTTATCCGACTTCGGCCGACTTGAAGTGCCGAACTCGGGCAAGCCCGAGTTCGGGTGGGAGAGGGCGGCTCGCTTTTGCGACATGGAGGAATAGGTGAGGGGGATCGGATCTATCAGTTCCGCCCGTAGCCCCCTCACCCCAACCCTCTCCCCGAATGGGGAGAGGGAGCACACGGAGTTTGCGGCACCCTCACGCGCAGCCTATGCCGCACTTGTCAGCCTGCAGCCGGGAAGGAATTGCGTTATCAATGCATGCTCGCGCAGGTACCGGAGCGCAAAGGAGCGGGCGATGCGCGTCGAGGAGGTGCTCAACCAGTCGCCGCCCTACGTCGACGTCGATCTTTACGCCAGCGATCGGCCGCTGCAGAGCGCCGTCGCGGCCAATGGCGGCGAGCACGACGCCGCGGCGCTATCGGCGTTCGGCAAGCACTGGGGCACGGCCGAGATGTTCGACCTCGCGCGCGCGGCCAACGAGCATCCGCCCGAGCTGAAGGCGTTCGACGCCCGGGGCAATCGGCGCGACGTCGTCGAGTTTCACCCGGCCTACCATCACTTCATGGCGGAGAGCGTCGCGGCGGGCTTGGCGGCCTCGACCTGGCGCGAGGATGCAACGCCCGCGCCCGCCCCCGCGCAGGTGACGCGCGCCGCGCGCTTCTACATGGCGGCGCAGGTCGAGACCGGCCACCTTTGTCCCATCACCATGACCCACGCCGCGGTCGCGGCGTTCGCGCTCGAGCGGGCGCTCGTGGCCAAGTTCATGCCCAAGATCATGTCGCGCCGTTACGACCCGCGCTTCCGCCCGTGGTGGGAAAAGCGCGGCGTCACGCTCGGCATGGGCATGACCGAAAAGCAGGGCGGCACCGACGTGCGCACCAACACCACGCGGGCCGAGCCCGCGGCCGAGGGCTACATGATCACCGGCCACAAATGGTTCATGTCGGCGCCCATGTGCGACGCCTTTCTGGTGCTGGCGCAGGCGCGGGGCGGGCTCACCTGCTTCCTCATGCCGCGCTTTCGTCCCGACGCCTCGGTCAACGGGCTCTATTTCCAGCGCCTCAAGGACAAGCTCGGCAACCGCTCCAATGCCTCCTCGGAGGTCGAGTTCGTGGACGCGTTCGCCTGGCGCGTGGGCGAGGAGGGCAGGGGCGTGCGCACCATCATCAACATGGTGCAGCTCACGCGGCTCGATTGCGCCATTGCCTCCGCCGGCCTCATGCGCATGGCGCTGGCGCAGGCGATCCACCACGCGCGCTTCCGCACCGTGTTCCAAAAGCATCTTGTCGATCAGCCCATGATGCGGGCGGTGCTCGCGGACATGGCGCTCGAGGTGGAGGCCGCGACCGCGCTCACGCTGCGGCTCGCGCGCGCCTTCGACCTCGCCGAGGCCGATCCGCGCGAAGCCGCGCGCGCCCGCCTGCTCACGCCGGCGGTGAAATATTGGGTGTGCAAGCGCGCGCCCGGCTTGATTTGCGAAGCGATGGAGTGTCTCGGCGGCAACGGCTATGTGGAGGAGAGCGCCTTGCCGCGCCTCTATCGCGAGGCGCCGGTCAACGCGATCTGGGAAGGCTCCGGCAACGTGATGTGTCTCGACGTGCTGCGGGCGCTCGGCCAAGACCGCGAAGCCGCGCGCGCGGCGCTGGCGACGTTGGCCGAGGAGGCGGCCGATCTGCCGGATGCGCGCGCGGCGCTCGATGTCATCGCGCGCACGGTTGCGGCGGAGGATGCCGAGGGCGAGGCGCGCGCCGCGGTCGATCGCCTCGCGCTGCTGGCGGCGGCGGCGGCGCTGCGGCAGAGCGCCCCCGAGATCGCGGCCCTGTTCGCGCCCACGCGGCTCGAACAGGGCCACGGCGCCATGTATGGAACGAGCCGCATCGCTCCCGAGCAAGCGCGCCGGCTCATCGAGCGCGCCTTGCCGTCGGCTTGAGCGAAGCGCGATCAGCCGTCGTTTTGGCGCGGCATCCGCTCTATCTCGCCAAAGCTTTATCTCGCCAAAGCTTTATCTTGCCAAAGCTTTATCTTGGCAAGTCAGCCGCCGGCCTCTCGGATGGATATTTGTATGACCCGAATCTCAGGACCAGCACGGCGAACGAGAGCAGGAGAATTGCGCCCGTGATAATCAGTATATCCATGCCGGTGCGGTGCTCGGCGCCTACGATTTCGATCAGCACGCGGCCGAGAGCCGTGATTGCAACATAGATCAGGTATCGTACCGGGAGGCGCGTGGTCTTGAAATAAATGCCGACCATGGCTCCAATCTCGAGATAGATGAACAAGAGGAGAATGTCTCCGAGGCTCGCGCGGCCGTGCGCGGCCATGCCGACGAAAGCTGCGGCCGCCGACCAAACGGTCGTCCCGCCAATTGCGAATAAGGCCAGGTAATGAAATGCGTCGACTAAAAACTCGCCAACCGCGTCGGCCGTGTCCTTCATGCCCCGATGCCAGCTGCTCGTAGCACTCGCGAGCCGGCGCATTATTTCCAACATGGGCCCCTCCTAGTGTTACGATTCCGAAGTTCGCATCATTGTGCCGTAGCCTCGTTTGCGAACTTCGGAGTCGAAGGACACTAGCGAAGAAAAGTCATCCCGCTCTAGAGAGCGCTCGCGAGAGATCGCCGTTACGCCGGCGCTGGCAATAGGTTTGTCGGCATCGGCGCATCGAGCGTGCGCTCTCTGGGCGAGCCATAATAATCCCAGAGCTTCTCGTGGCCGAGATAAACGAAGGGGCCGACCACGAAGGCGAAGGCCGACAGACCCACCGCTGTGGCTACGTCGCCGACCACCACATAGTTCGTGGTGAAGTCCATCACCGTGGCGAGGGTGCGAAACGTGATGGTCTTGGCCAACGCGCGGCTGACCGTAAACCCTTCCCCGTCGGACCCATCCCCGTCGGCCGCCGGCGCCTTTCCGACCGGGACGCGCACATCGGCTCCCGCGGGGCCGAAATAGTTCCAGGCCGTTTCGTGCACGAGATAAAACACGGGACCAGCGACAAGGTTGAACGTGGACAGGCCCGCCGCGGTGGCGAGTTCGCCGATCACGACGTAGTTCGTGGTGAAGTCCAAGGTCGTGACGATGATGCGAAAAGTGATGGTCTTGGCGATTGCCTGTTTGATCCCGAAGCGGGCAGGCGCGGCCGGCGCCGCCGCGAGCGCTTGCCGCTGCGCCCGGGGACGCTTGGGGGCGTTCCGCCGGCGGACGGTCGCGCCGAACAGCGGTCGCAGGCCGCGCTGCACGTACTTGGGCGCGAGCACGACGGCACCGCCGATCAATATGCCTGGGATCAATGCCGCCTCGAACAAGGCGGCACCCGCCAGCACCGACAGTCCCACCGTCACATAAGATTTCATGGCGTTGTCCTCAGGTGCCGGAAGGCACATCGAAGCGTGATGGAAGGACGCGGCTGCGCAAATTCAGACGATGGTCGCGTCCGCGAGATCGGCCGGCCTCGCTTTGGGGTACCCTTTCGGCCGTAGCACGAATCTCGGCACTCGTCGTCGACAGGACTTCGGCACGTTGAGCGCCGGTTCTCGCGTCATGGTAGAGGAGAGCGCAAAGCCTGCAAGTGACACTTCTGAGACATCCCGGCACTTGTGCGCGCCTCGCCAGCGGCTTGATGTTCGGCAAATCGCAGCGAATGACCCTGGCATCGGGTCGAGGTTCGCCACGCTCAATGCCGTGACGGCGCCAGCACGCCGCGGGCGAGCCGGTCGAGCGCGCCCTGCAAAATGAACGCGGCGGCGTGCTGATCGATCACTCTCGCGCGGCGGGCGCGCGTGACATTGGCCGCGATCAGTTCGCGCTCCACCGCCGCGGTGGACAGCCGCTCGTCCCACAGCGCGATCGGCAGCTCGGTCAAACGCGCGAGATTGCGGGCAAAGGCGCGCGTCGACTGCGCGCGCGGACCTTCGCTGCCGTCCATATTGATGGGAAGGCCGAGCACGAAGGCGGCGGCTTGCCGTTCGGCGGCAAGCGCGAGCAGCCGCGCGGCATCGGCGGAGAAATTCTTGCGTGCGATGGTTTCGACCGCGGTCGCGAGCCGCCGGTCGGGATCGCTGGCCGCAACTCCGATCGTCTTGGTGCCGAGGTCGAGGCCGATCAACGCCCCGCGGGCGGGCAGATGTAGCGCCGCCTCGGCCAGGGGGAGGATCAGTGCCGGCATCGGCGATGGGTAACACGCGCACGGCTCTCCGGCCACCAGTGCTGCCACAACGTTCACTGCGTCGCGAAAAGCAGGATCACGAGGTAGAAGAGCATAAGGAGCGGCAGGGCGAGGCCAAGAATGAACACGACGCGCTGCCACGGCCGGCGCAAAATGATTTCACCCCCGCGCGCCTTCTCGGCCGGGTAGGGTGTAGGCTGTTTCTCGCGCATCATCGCAACCTCGCGCAGTGAACGATGCAGCGCGGCGGTTGTTCCAGCGGAGGAGGTCGTCATGGCCAAGCGGCCGGCCCATGCCCGGCGTAAGCTCGTGGAATTCGATGAGGAGACTTGGGCGGCCTTGGACCTGCTCGGGCGCGACTCGATGAAGACGCTCCAGGAGCTTGCCGACGAGGCCTTTCGCGATCTGTTGCGCAAATACGACCGGCCGACCGACTTGAAGGCCGCGCTCAAGCAGAGCGCGCGATCCTCCGCCGCGCCGCACGCGGTCGCACAGAACCGAAGTCGGGGACGACGCTAGCTGCGTCTCAGGTCGAGGGCGGCGGTGCGAAGAAGCAGCGCCGGCTGCCGTCGGGGCGCTTGCAGCGCCAGAATTCGCCGTCGGGCGAGGGCTGGGCTTCGGCGAATGGAACGGACTCGTACATCGACGGCCCGATGCCGGCGAGCGGGCCATGGATGATCACATAGCCTTCGCCGGTCATCATCACGCGCTCCTTCGGGACGACGAAGCAGTCGCCCTCGCCGCAACACCATTCGCCGGCGGAGTTGCGATGGCCGCCGCGCGAGATCCAGCTGTCGTGGGCTAACGTATCGGGAATGACGAGAGCAAGGCCGGCGAAGACAAGCGCGAACCGTGCAAGGCTTCCGAACATGGGTACGTCCCTTTCGTTGTCCCGGCCCGGCAGCCGATCAAGTCACGCACACTCCCCTTGGTTCCCGGATAGCGCCGGTTGCAGACACGCACTCCGCACGCGGCTTTGTGGATGAACTCAACCTTAGGGTGCGTCTGCGACCCCATCGGCGAATCAACCCCTTGATCTGGAAGTATAAACCTAAATCGAGGTTCGCGCATATCCCAAGATATTGCATTGCACCATTGCGCCCGGAACGCGGGCCGAAGCGGCCGATGGTAAAGCGAGAAGTCGTTGCCAGCGCGACACTTACGATAAGATGTGGCAAGCAATGGAGGACGTGATGCGAACAGTGTTGCTGGGGTTTGCGATGGTGCTCATGGCCGCCGGCGCGCCGCGCGGAGCCGCCGCAGCGGAGATCAAGGTGCTCAGCGCCGGCGCCTTCAAGCAGGTGGTGCTGGCGCTCGTTCCCGACTTCGAGCGCACCAGCGGCCACAAGGTGACGGTCGAAAACGACACGGTCGGGGCGCTCACCAAGCGCATCGAGGCCGGCGAGGCGTTCGACCTCGCCGTGCTCACGCCCAAGGCGGTCGACGACCTCGCGAAGGAGGGCAAGTTGGTCCCCGGCAGTCGGGCAAATCTCGCGCGGGTCGGCGTCGGCGTCGTGGTCAAGGACGGCACGCCCAAGCCGGACATCGGCTCGGTCGCTGCGTTCAAACAGGCGCTGCTTGCGGCCAAGTCCGTGGCCTATATCGATCCCGCCGCCGGCGGCTCGAGCGGCATCTACGTCGCCGGTCTGCTCGACAAGCTCGGGATCGCCGGCGAGGTGAAGCCCAAGGCCAAATTGATCCCGGGCGGCGCGGTGGCGGAGCACGTTGCCAAGGGCGAGGCGGAGCTCGGCATTCACCAGATCAGCGAAATCCTGCCGGTGAAAGGCGTCACGCTCGTGGGTCCGCTGCCGGCGGAAATCCAGAACTACACCGTCTATGCCGCCGGTATCGGCGCCCACGCCAAGGAGAGCGACGCCGCCAAGGCCCTCATCAAGGCGCTGTCGGGCCCGGCCGCCGCCGAGGTGCTCAAGTCGAAGGGCATGGAGCCGGCCGGGTCGTGATCGGGAACCGGGTTGATTGGCTCGCCGTCATTCTTTGTCGTCAGCCGAAGTCGGATTCATCCGACTTCGGCCAACATATGAACGGCCGAACTTGGGTAAACCCAAGTTCGGCTGCGAAAGCGGAGACCCATATTCTAGAGGCGGTGGTTATGGGTCCCCAGCATAAGCGCGTTTACGCGCGTTCTTCGACGCGCTATGCGCGGGGACGACAACCATTAAAGAGTCGGATCGGTCTTAACTAGCGGCAAGCACACGATGACCATCAAGGCGCTGTTCTTCGACGTGTTCGGCACGTTGGTCGATTTTCGCACCGGCGTCGCGCGCGAGGCTGAGTCCATTCTCGGAGCCGCCGGACACAAGCTCGACTGGGGCGCCTTCGCTGACGCCTGGCGCACCGAGTACCAGCCCGCCTTGGAGGACGTACGTGCCGGCCGCAGGCCCTTCTGCAAGCTCGACGTGCTGCACCGGGAAAATCTCGATCGCATCCTGCCGCGCTTCGGAGTGTCCGGACTGGCGCAGGACGCCGCGCGCAATCTCAATCTGGCGTGGCATCGGCTTCCCGCGTGGCCCGACGTGGCGCGCGGCCTTGCTCGGCTCAAGCGCCGCTTCCTGCTGGCGCCGGTCTCGAACGGCAATATCTCGCTGATGGTCGACCTCGCCCGCCACAACGATTTTCCTTGGGACGCGATCCTGGGTGCGGAGATCGCCGGCGACTACAAGCGCAAGCCGCGCGTCTACCTCGCCGCATGCGAAGCGTTCGATTTGCCGCCCGCCGAGTGCATGATGGTCGCCGCGCACACCGACGATCTCATGACGGCGGCCAAATGCGGGCTGTGCACCGCGCACGTCGGGCGGCCGAACGAGCATGGGCCCGGCATCGGCGAAACCGCGCCCAAGGCGCCGGTCGACGTCGCGGCGGCTGATCTCGAGGATCTCGCGGCCAAGCTCGGCGCGTGAGGCCGGCGCCGCCCGCCGCGCTAGGGCTCAAAATCGGCGATGGCGGAACGGTTGCGCTTTACCGCGGTTAGGGAATAGCGTCTCGACCCTTGCTGAGGAGCGACGGCATGGCCGATCCCGTCTCCCAGTTCGCCACCCGCATCGCCTACGGCGCACGGCAGCTGCCGCGGGTCGCCTGGTACATCGGGCACGGCATGGTCATGCGGCGCCTGTCCCAAACGGTGCGCGAGCGTGCGGGTGCAAGCAGGCGGCCGCGCGCCCATACCCGCGCGAGCGTGCCCGATCGCCGGCGCCTTTACGCCGACATGGCGGTGCTGTTCCGGCAAGACCTCGCCAACGTCGAGGCCGGCATTTATCCCTTGCCCGCGGACCACGACGGCACGCTGGCGGTCGTGCTCAACCGCTCGCGCCTCTTTTTCGCGGATCTGCCGGACGTCCATCGCCGCCGCGAGAAGGCCGAGTACCGCCAGGTGCTGACCGAGGACACGCGCGGCAAGCGGCCCGATTACTATCTGCGGAATTTCCACTTCCAGTCGGGCGGCTGGCTGACGGAGGATTCGGCACGGCGTTACGACACGCAGGTCGAGGTGCTTTTCAACGGCTCGGCCAATGCGACGCGCCGACAAGCGCTGCTACCGCTGCACGAGGTCTTCGCCGGACGCGATCAGCGCCGCCTGCGGCTGCTCGACGTGGGCTGCGGCACCGGGCGCTTTCTCGACGCGCTCAAGCAGGCATGGCCGCGCTTGCCGGCCCTCGGCGTCGATCTGTCCGAGGCTTACGTCGCCGAGGCCAAGCGCCACTTGCAGCGGTGGTGCTGGCTTAATCTCATGGTCGCGAATGGCGAGGCGCTTCCCGTCAAGGATCAAAGCCAGGACGCGGTGACGAGCATCTTCATGTTTCATGAATTGCCGCCGAAGGTGCGCCGTGTCGTGTTGCGCGAGTTCGCTCGCGTGTTGAAGCGCGGCGGCCGTCTCGTCGTCGTAGACTCGCTGCAAATCGGCGACCAGCCCGATTATGACGGCATGCTCGAGCTCTTTCCGCAGAGCTATCACGAGCCCTACTACAGGAGCTACCTCAAGGAGGACTTCCTCGGCATCGCCGCAGATTGTGGCCTCGCGCATATCCGAGACGTGAACGCGTTCGTCTCCAAGGTGATGGTTTTCGACAAGCGATGAAAATCATCTGGCCCGGCAGTCCCGCCTCGCCAGCGCAGCCAAACCATAAGTGACCGAGCGTCAGCGCTTTTGCGTCCGCCGCGATCAATACGGCCGCACGGTGCCCTTGACCGTAGTGCGCAGCATCAGCCGGCGCTCGCTCGAAGGAAAATCCGTACGCGCGTGCGAGGAGCAGCGATTGTCCCAGAGCAGGAGATCGCCCACGCGCCAGACATGCTCGTAGACGAACTCGCGCTTCTCCGCATGGTCGAACACGGCGTTGAGCAGCGGCTCGCTCTGCGCCGGCGGCATGTCGAGGATGCCGACGGTCATCAACCGATTGACGTAGACCGCCTTGCGGCCGGTGTCCTCGTGGGTGCGAAACACGGGATGGGTGCATTCGGCGAAGGCCACGGTGCCGCGATTGTCGCCCTTTTGCGTCGATCCGTAGTTGTAGTGGTGCGTGGCCCTGCGGCCTTCGAGCCGCTCGCGGACCGCCGGATCGAGCGTGTCATAGGCGGCGTAGCCGCTCGCGAACAGCGTGTTGCCGCCGGTGGAGGGAATTTCGACGGAATAAAGCAAGGTGGCCTTGCTCGGCACCTCGGCGTGGATCATGTCGTGATGAAACATCATCTCCCCGTCGGGCAGGGCGCCGATCGGCTCGCCGTTCTCGCGAATGTTGGAGATCAACATGATTCCGGGCAGCAGGCTCGAATAGCCCTTGGGAAAATATTTCGGCGGCCGCGACAGCTCACCGAGCTCGCCGAAATAGCCGGTCGCGCGGATCAAGTCTTCTTGCGATAGCTTCTGGCCGGGAAAGACGATGACGAGGTGATCGAGCCAGGCCTGATAGATGGCGCGAACGGTTTCGTCGTCGGGCTTTTCGCGCAGGTCGAGCCCGCGGATCTCGGCGCCGATATGTTTGCTGAGCGCAACGACGTCGAACTTGGTTCGGGTCATGACCGTCATGGCGGCTCCTCCGCAACTATCGGGCGCCTCGCGCCGAGCTTTTCATTCCGCCGCCACCGGCGCAGCGGCGTGGTGCGCCACCTTGCCGTGCTCGACCTCGCCGCTGGCCAAGGCGGCGAGAATCTTCGCAACCAGCTCGCGCGCGGAAGCGGCGCTCAATTCCACCGCGACACGCTCGCGCCCGCCGTCCGCTTCGCTGATGAAGTCGATGCCGAGCGCATGATCGAGCGGCGCATGGAAGGGATGATCGTAGTAGACGTTGGCGGTGTCGATCCGCATCCAGCCGCTCGGCCCCTTGGCGCTGCCCAAGAGCTTGGCCTTCTCGACGATGTAAGAGCACATGATGATCTCCTCGAATCTCAGGCCGCGCGGGCCGCGGCCGCCGCGGCGAGATGTTTGCGGAAGAAGGCGAACACCTTGTTCCAACCGTCGAGCGCCTGCTCCGGGCGATAGGCCGGACGCGCGGCGTTGAAAAAGGCGTGGCCGGCGCCGTCGTAGCGGTGGAACTCGTAAGTCTTGCCGAGCTTCTTGAGCACGGCTTCGGTGCGGTTGACCTGGTCGCGGTTGGGATTTTCGTCGTCGTTGCCGAACAGGCCGAGCAGCGGGCAGCGCAGCTTCGCCGTGAGATCGATGGGCGCGACCGGCCGCTTGGCATTGAGCTGCTTGGGGTCGTCGACGATGACGTTGCCGCCCCAGCAATCCACCGCCGCGTCGATGCCGTCGAGCGAGCAGGCGGCGAGATAGGTATGGCGCCCGCCCGAGCAGAAGCCGATCACGCCGACTCGGCCGTTGGCATAGGGTTGGGCGCGCAAAAACGCCATAGAGCCCGCGACGTCGCCCAACACCTGCTCGTCGGCGACGCCGCCGGCCGCGCGCACGCGGGCCCCGACGTCGTCGGGGCTGCCGGGGCCTTCGCGGAAATAGAGGTGCGGCGCGATCGTCGCCAGTCCATGATGGGCGAGCTTGCGGGTCGCCTCCTTGATCCATTCATCCCACCCGGGCATGTGATGGATCAGCACCACGCCGGGCCACGGCCCGCCGCCGAGCGGCCGCGCGTAATAGGCTTCGCCCACATCCCCGTTGTGGCCGCGAAACGCGACCGTCTCCGCGAGCATGCTTTCATACGTCATGGCGTTGCCTCGCGAGCTTGATGGCCGTAGCCACGATTACACATAACCTGCGCGCGGCCTAGGGGTGCAAGCGACCGCCGTGGGCGAGGCGAGTATTGTAGGCGGTGATTTAAGGCACGTGGCTTAGATTAGGCTCGCCGCTGTTGCGAAAGGCGCGGGTCGCGCCCGCCGCTCAATCGGGACATCGATGCAGCACGGCCTTGTAGGTCTGGTCCTGATCCGAAAAGTCGATGGTCTTGTCCGCGCGCGGCGTGAAGATGACGTCGCCCAACATCTGGCTGCCGCCCGGGCCCTTGCATTCCACATGGACCACAAAGGTGGCGCCCTCGCGTTTCTTGCTCAGGATCGTGCACAGGCCGAACACCGAGTCGATGTCGCGCGGCGTGATCGTCACGCGCGATACGCCGGGATCCGAACCATTTGGCTTGCAGGCTTGATTTTCCGTATAAGTGCCGACGAGCGGGAAGTCGTCCTCCCCATGCACCGGCGTGGCGAGCGCCGCCAGCGCGACGAGGCCCAGCATGCCTCCTGCAAGCTTGATCACTTGAAGCTTGATCACTTGAAGTTTGATCACTTGAAGCTTGCGCACTTGGCCCCTCCAGGCGAAAACCATCGCTGATGACTTTCGCGAGTGTAAAGAATGTCGCGGGAAGGGCCAATGAGCAACTCCGCCGTCGCCGCGGCACCCGGTCGCGGGCGCGCCGGCGGCGCGATGTGGCGCCAGTTTTGAAATTATCGTAAGCATCGCGCCCCATGAGCGAAGCCGAGCTGATTTGCATTCCCGTCGTCGATGTGCGCGAGGGCGGAGCCGTTCGTCACGCGGTCGACGCGCGGGCGCGGGCGCTGGCGCTGCGGGATGATTGCGTGACCTGGCTGCCGCGCGGGGCGCGCGTGCTGCTTCCCGCCATGGACGCGCTGACGCGCCGCTGGCTGCAGCGCTCGCATTCGCCCTACGTCATGGACCTCGAAGCGATCGCCGTCGCCCTCGGGTTTCCCGGCATCTGGTTTCTCAACGGCACCTACCAATGGGGCTGCACCGCGGTGGCGCGCGACGAGGATGGGGTGCCCTGGCTCGCGCGCACCCTCGATTGGCCGTTTCGCGGACTCGGTCGCCACATCGAGCTTGCACGCATGCGCGGACCCGCGGGCGAGTTCGTCAACGTCACCTGGCCGGGCTACGCGGGCGCGCTGACCGCTTTGGCGCCGGGCCGGTTCGCGGCTGCCATCAACCAGGCGCCGCTCTGGCGCCGCACCCGCAAGCCGTGGCTGCGGCCCTACGATCTCGCCGTGAATGCGTTGCGGACATGGCCGATCCGCTTCCGGCCGCCCGACCATCTGCTGCGCGAGGTGTTCGAGACCTGCCGTGATTTCGACGCGGCCAAGCGCCGGCTTGAAACGGTACCGGTGGCGCGTCCCGTGATCTTTACGCTCATCGGATGCGAGCCCGGCGAGCGTTGCGTGATCGAGCGAACGGAAGAAGGTTTTGCCAGTCGTACCGAGGACACATCGACGGCCAACGATTGGCTGCGCAGCACGACGCCGTGGGAGGCGCGGGTATGCGCCACGCTCCTGCTCAAGAGCTCGCCCGAAGAGGCTAGCGCCCACAGCCGCGCCCGGCGCGAGGCGCTCTCGTCCTGGCCGCAGCCGTTTGCCCGCTCCGATTTCGCCTGGGTGACGCCGCCCGTGCTCAACCCCTTCACCCGCATCGCCGTGGAGATGTGCGCGGCGAGCGGAACGTTGCGGGCGGTCGGCTACGAGCCGGAGCCGGGCGGCACGCTTCCGCGGCGGGCGACGCAGGTGCGCGAACTGGCGGTGGCCGGCCTTCCGGCGTGAGCCGCTCGCCCGGTTGCTTCGAGCGCGGCGGCGCGCGAAAATATTTTCGACATGTTTCTTGCCTCCAATGAAGGAAAGTTCGCTTGTTCTGCACGAACGGGCAGGGGGAGTCGTGCGCAAGTCGGCGTTGCGTCTTGTGACCGTTGCCGCGTTGGGCGTGGCGTTGGCGTGCGGGCGTGCCCATGCGGCGCCGGCTGCAGCGGGTATGATCGCGGCCCCTGTTGCGCTCGCCGAACCGGCGCAACTCATCTACGGCGGCAAGCCGTACTGCTGGTATCCCTACGGATGGGCGGGCGCCGGTTGGTATTGGTGCGGTTACGGCACCTATGTCGGCGTCGGCTGGGGCGGCGCTTACGGCTGGAACGGCTGGGCCGTGCCGCGACACTACCGCGCCGCGCGGGTGGCGCCGCCGTACCGCTTCCGGCCCGAGCCTTGATCGGCGCGCGCGGGCGCCGGCTGGCGACCGGCGTGCGAGGGACCTGCCGCGTTCGCGCCCGTTTCTACGACTGTCCCGGAGGCTGCTTGTCCTCGCCGGCGAAAAGCGCGGCGGGAAATTGCGCCGCATAACGGCGCTGTTGCGGCGGACGTGGATGGTCTTGGCGAGGCGTGGGGTCCGGCTCCACGAGCTTGCGATAAAGGTGCCACGTCGAATGGCCGAGCACCGGCACCACCACGGCCAGGCCGAAGAAGAACGGCAACGAGCCGATCACCAGCAGCGCGGCGACGATCAAGCCCCACACCGCCATCATGACCGGATTGGCGGCGACCGCTCGCACCGAGGTCAGCACCGCTTCGACCGCGCCGACCTCGCGGTCGACCAGCAGCGGAAACGCCACGACGCTGATGATCAACACCGTGACCGCGAACAGGAAGCCGACGAAGTTGCCGACGATGATCAGCGTCCAGCCCGCGGGCGTGGTGAAGACCTGGCGGACGAAATCCGGCATCGAGGCGGCGGGCTCGTAACCGAAATTGGCGACGTAGATCGCCTGCGCGACGCCGATCCAGATCGCGAAGATCACGAGCAGCAGAAAGCCGAGCGCCGCAATGGCGTCGCGTGACGGCGAGTGCAGCACGTCGAAGGCGTCTTCCCAGGAAATATCGAGACCCTGCTCGCGGCGGCGGCTCAGCTCGTAAAAGCCGATGGCCGCGAACGGGCCGACCAGCGCGAAGCCGGCGGCGAGCGGAAACAAGAGCGGCAAGAGGGCATAACCCATCATCGCCCGCGCCAGGACCAGACCCACGATGGGATAGATCAGGCACAGGAATACCGCGTGGGTCGGTATGGCGGAAAAATCGGCGAAGCCGCGTGCCAGCGCGTCTCTGAGGTCCGCGAGACCGATGCGGCGGACCGTCGGACGCGCGCGGATCGTATCCGCCCCCATGAGAACGTGCAGCTGCGCCATGATCGTACCTCCCGAGCAAGCAGGGTCGCCATGCCGGTCTTGGTCATGCCGTGCCGCGACCCCTAGCTATATTAACACGGCCGGAGGAAACTTCTTCAGCGAGGCCCGGCAGATTGGAATGGCACCCCGGCCGTCGTCCGAGGACATTGCGGTTCGCCCGCCGGACGGCCGATATTCCGGGAGCCGCTGCGAGCTTCGCCCCGCCGGCGACGAAAACCAGCTGCCTGACGGAGACCCATCGATGCCGCGTGATATCGTCCGCCGAGCCGAAGCCATTCCCGCCACCAGCATGATCGCGCTTGCGATCGGCGCGGCGGCGTTCGGGGCCATTGCCGTCGGGGCGCTGGCGATCGGTCGGCTCGCGCTTGGCCGCATGACGGTCAAGAAGGCGCGCTTTCAGGCGCTCGAAGTGGACGAACTGACGGTGCGCAAGCTGCGGGTGCGCGAACAAGAGGGCCCGCCGCCTCCCGCTTGATTTGGATGCGCCTTGGCCGTCCGCGCGGCGCATACGCCGGGTCAACGACGGCTGAGGGCGACAGCGGCGGCAGGCTGCCTCAGCATGCTGCACGATGTTCGCAGAACCGACATGATCGCGGCTTAAGGGATGCGCATCACCCAACAATGGAGTACCGCATGGCGAAGCTTACGCTCTATCACGCCGCGCCGTCGCGCTCATCGATCACGCGATGGATGCTGGAGGAGGTCGGCGAACCCTACGACATCCACCTGCTGAGCTTGAGCAAGGGCGATAACCGCGCTCCCGACTATCTCGCGGTGAACCCGATGGGCAAGGTGCCGGCGCTCAAGCACGGCGACGTCGTCATCACCGAGGGGGCGGCGATCTGCGCCTACCTTGCCGACGAATTTCCCCGCGCCAAGCTCAACGTGCCGATCGGCACACCGCGCCGGGGCGTTTATCTCAAGTGGCTGTTCTTCGGTCCAAACTGCATCGAGGCGGCGATGATAGATCGCGCCAACCCGCGCAAGGAAGAGCCGCGGCGCGCCATGCTGGGCTACGGCGATTTCGACACCGTGATGGACGTGACGGCGAAGGCGGTCGCGAAGGGCCCGCATCTCATGGGCGAGCAGTTCACCGCTGCCGACGTGGTCGTCGGCTCCACGCTACGCTTCGGCATGATGTTCAAGCTCCTGCCCGAGCGTCCCGAGTTCATCGCCTATACCAACCGGCTTGCCGCGCGGCCGGCGCTGCAGCGCACCGAGGCCAAGGACAAGGAGCTCGCCGCGGCATGAGGTGACGAACGCGTGGCCCGGATGGAGCGTGTGCGAAATCCGGGCTACGTTCGCGCCCGATGATCCTGGCGCTGCGCATTCTCTATTTCGAGGACCTCTCGGTCGGCATGACCGAGACGCTGTCGAAGACGATCGCCGCCTCCGACGTGGTCGGGTTCGCGCAGCTCACCGGCGATCGCAATCCGATCCATCTGTCGGAGCATTTCGCCGCCAAGACCCAGTTCGGCAAACGGATCGCGCACGGCCTCTATACCGCGAGCCTGATCTCGGCGGTGCTGGGCACGCGCCTTCCCGGCCCCGGCGCCGTCTATATCTCGCAGACGCTCAATTTCCGCGCCCCGGTCAAGATCGGCGACCAGGTGGACGTGACCGTGACGGTGGCGGAGCTCATCCCCGAGCGCCAGCGCGCGCGGCTTGCGTGCAGCTGCACGGTCGCAGACGAGATCGTGCTCGACGGCGAGGCCTGGGTGAAGGTGCCGTCCGCCG
>JAFAHL010000501.1 GCA_019237215.1 Hyphomicrobiales bacterium
CGTGCCGATGCCGCCGTCGATGTCGATCGCCGCGTCCGCCTTGGTGTTGCCGGAATTGGCGATGGCGATGTCCTCGTAGCGCGCGCGGTTGGCGACCAGCACGTCGGCGACGGCGCCGACGAGCTTGCCGCGCTCGGCATAGCTCAAGCCGCGCAGACCGCCCTGCCCATGCTTGCGCGCGAATTCGAGCGCGCCTTTGAGATCGAGGCCTTTGGCCGAAACCGTCGCCAGCTCGTCGCCTTTGACCGGATCGACTAGCCTGGTCTCGGCCCCCTCCCCGCGCAGCCAACGACCGGACAGATAGCTCTCGAGATTCTCTGGCGCCGAACTCATGACTCGCTCCCTTGGACGCGGAAAGTTGGTGCTGTGGCGGGATCGCGCGCTCCCCTTGCACCCCGAAGGGTCAAAAGGACCTTCGTCGCACGAGCGTAGCTCGGACGCAGCGCCGGCGAAATCGGCCTTCCCGCGTGGCGCGACCGCTCACGACTTCTTGTGGGCCTGCGCGTGATCGGCCTTGCTGAGCATGTGACCGCAGCCGGCCTTGTTTGCCCAGTATTCCCAGGCCCGCCAGGTTTCCGTCGAATAGGGGCTATAGCCGCGGTTGCGGGCATCGATCTCGCCTTGGCGGAGATACTTGATCTCACCCCCCAATTGCTTGGCGTGCAGGAGCGCGCGCGCGTTGCGCGGCAGATAGACCGACATCCGCACCACCTCGATGAGCGAGCGCGCCGCCGAAGCAAAGCCGTGACCGCGCATCAATGCGACATTGTTGTCGGCGAGGCATTTCGCCAGATCGCGCCCCTGCTCCATGTTGGTGACGAGCAGGTTGGTGTCACCGAATTTGTCGGCGATGTCCCACACCGGCACGTTGGCGCCGATGAAGCTGCCGGAATGGATCACGGGGCGAAGCGGCGTCGCCTGCGCGATCCCGAACGGCAAAATGTCCTCCGCGTGGGCGTGCACGACCGCGTGGATATCGCGCCGCGCTTCGTAGATGGCGGCGTGAATGAACCGTTCGAGATAGAGCGATCGCTTTTCGTCGCGCACCGGCTGTCCGTCGAGGCCCAATTCCACGATGTCGTGCGGCTCGACCAGTTCGGGTGCGAGCGAGCGGGCGAGGAAAAAATGCTTCGGATTGTCGGGATGGCGAATGCTGACATGGCCATACGCGTCCACCACATCCTCTCGCGCCAGGATGCGATTGGCGATGACGAGGTCTTGCATGACGGTGTCGAGATTGCTCATGGCTGGCTGACCCGAGGTGACGTGCTCTTTTGGAAAAGGATGAGGATCGATTGCCTAGTAGGTTGGAACGAAGAGATCATCCACCGGAACGGGCGCTGCGATCAACGACTGATCGGTGAGATAGGTGACGAAGGCTTCGAGCGTGGGGCGGTTGGGCTCAACCCCGTATGGCCACGGGTCGCCGTCGAACAGCTCGTAAATTTCGTCGATATCGCGCATGAGGAACGGCGTCATGTAGCGCAGCGCGCGCAGATTGAACATTTTCTCGAGCGCGATCTTTTTGGATTCGCAAAACGCGTTGTAGAGGCTCGTGGCAATGAAGGGATATCGCTCGTAGAGTTGTTTGCGGATGGCAACGAGATGCATGATCGGGTAGATCTTCGTGCGCTTGTAGAACGTCTTTTCCAGCTCCGTGTAATTGGGGAACAGGCGCACGATATCCGGATTGCTGCGGATCGCCTCGGGCAGGCTCGTGCCCAGCGTCGCGTCGACGGCGCGCTCCTCGATCAGGTCGCTCATCGATTTATTCGACGTGTTTTGCTCGATCGGCATGGGCTTAAGCAGCGGCAGCACGGTTGGACTGCCATGCGCGCCGCCGGTATTCATCGCCCCCTGAACCCAATGGATGTTCCTGAGATCGACGCCGTATTCGTGCTGCAGCAGCCCATTGATGTAGATGGCCGCAGTCATGGTGAACAAAGGCACGCCCACGCGTTTGCCCTCGAGGTCCTTGGGCGTCTTGATGCCCGCCTTGCGGTGGACGGCGATGAAGCCGTGGCGAAACGCCCGCGACGGAAACACCGCAATGGCGACGAACGGGCACTGCTTGCTGGCAAAGCGCTGGACGAATTCCGAGCTCGAAAACTCGGCGACATCGAATTCCTCGCCGCCCGCCATCCGGTCGAAGATCGGTCGCGGCTGGTCGATGGCGATGAAATTGAGGTCGATGCCCTCGGCCTTGACCTCGCCGGTGTAAAGCGGCTGCATGCGGTCGTAGAGCCCGCACGCGAACGAAAGCTGCAACTTGGCCATTTGTTGGCTGTCCCCGGTGCTTGAGCAAGGGTTGAGGCTTAGCACGCGCGCTCGATGGACGAAAACCTCGATTGGCTATGCGCTCACCGTGCCGCGCCTTGCCCAAAGCGCTCGCTTTTTCGTGCGCCCGCGGCGCCGCAGCGGAGTTTTCCGAGCACGCGGGCGGGAACCGTTGAGCAGCCGCGACAATTCCCGCGTCGACGGGATACGCCGGCGCAGCGTGAGCGATTGGGCCTCGTCTGCCGCCAGATTTGCAATGAGCGCCAGCAGCGTCCGTCGCGTCGCCGCAATGTCGCCGGGGTCGACGCGGCGCAAGGCGACCGCGTTGACCTCTTCGGCCAAGGGAACGAGCTTGGTTTTGAGCGCGCGTCCCTTGGGGGTCAGATAGACATGGACTTCCTTGCGGCTCGTCGGGCTCGGCCGGCGCGTGACGTAGCCCAGTTTTTCCATGGCGTTGAGCGCCGAGAACGTGGTCGGCTCCATGACCCCCGCCTCGTCGCTCAGCTGCCGTTGGGTAAGACCCTCGGTCTCCCACAAGATACGCAAAAAACTCCAGTGGCCATACGAGACCGAGTGTTCGGTCAGCCGCATCTGCAGCGCCCGGGCAAGGCCTCGCGCCGCGTGCTTGACGAGATGCGCGAGCCGATCGTTGGGCACCGCCTCCTGCCAATGCCGCAGCATCTGCCGGGTCACCGCCTCGCCGGCGTTGCGCGAACGGCTCGCAACCATTATTCGCGATCTCCCAGGCCCGACCCGCAACTCGACAGGCCAGCCGAAAATTGCTAGCATACTTAGAGGGCTAAGTATGACACGTATGCGACCCGATTGTCGAGGTAAGCCATGAACAAGCCGATCGCGGACATCCCCCACCCCAAGATGCTGCTCGACCCCTACGCCGCGTGGGCGGCAAACGAAGGCGTGCCGGTCGTCGAGGACTTTGGCGTCGACCTGCTCAAGGTCCCGACCGCGCCGTGGCCCCGCTTCGGGATCGACGGCGCCCTCGTGCACCTCAAGGGACGCGGCGATTTCGTCTCGATCTTCGTGCTCGAGCTCGCCCCCAGCGCGAAGTCGGCGCCGCAGAAACATCTCTTCGAAGAGGTCGTGTACGTGCTGTCCGGACACGGCAACACCACCATCGAGACGAGCGATGGACGCAAGCACAGCTTCGAATGGGGCCCCAAGAGTCTATTCGCTCTGCCGCTCAATGCCCGCTATCAGCACTTCAATTCGAGCGGTCGCGAGCGCGCGCGGCTCGCCTCGACCAACAATCTCGCGCTCATGCTCAATCTCTTCCACAACGAAGCCTTCGTGTTCGACAACGGCTACGACTTTCCCGAACGCCAGGGAGCGGCGAAATATTTCAGCGGCGAAGGCGAGTTCATACCGGTGCGCCCGGGCCGCAACATGTGGGAGACCAACTTCGTCCCCGATCTCGCCGGCTTCGAGCTCAAGACCTGGGAGCAGCGCGGCGCCGGCGGATCGAACATGATGTTCATCCTCGCCGACGGCACCATGCACGCGCACACCTCGCAGATGCCGGTCGGCACTTACAAAAAGGCCCATCGCCACGGTCCCGACTTTCACGTCTTCGCCGTCACCGGCCACGGTTTCTCGCTGCTGTGGTACGAGGGCGCGAAGGACTTCGTGCGCATCGATTGGAAGCATGGCTGGGTGTTCGCGCCGCCGGATCAGATGCTCCACCAGCACTTCAATACGGCGCCGGATCCCGCGCGTTACCTCGCCGTCGCCTTCGGCAGCCTGCGCTACCCGTTCAGCACCGACAAGCGCCGCGTGTTCTCGGGGATGGACGTGAGCGTCAAGGACGGCGGCTGCCAGATCGAATACGAGCACCAGGACCCGCGCATCCACGGAATTTATCTCGAGGAGCTCCGCAAGCACGGCGTGACATCCGGCATGGCCAAGTTCGTGGACGAGCGGCCCTACGCCAAGACCCCGGCCTGAGCGCAGAGCTCGATGCACGATCTCGAATTCGAGCATCTTCATGTCAGCCCCGACGATGTCGCGGTCAACGAGGTCGCCTGGGCCGCCGACAACGTCGAGCTGACAACGGTCGGAATCGATATCGGCTCGTCGACCTCGCACCTGATGTTCGCGCGCGTGCACCTGCAGCGGCTCTCGGCCGCGCTGTCGAGTCGCTTCGTCGTCGTCGAGCGAAAAATTCTCTGGCAATCGCCGATCTTGCTGACGCCGTACCGGCCCGACTACACCATCGATGTCGACGATCTCGCCGGCTTCATCGGCGGCTGCTACGCCTACGCCGGCATCGAACGCGAGAAGGTCGACAGCGGCGCCGTCATTCTGACCGGCGAGGCGCTCAAGCGCCGCAACGCACGCGCCATCGCGGATCTCTTCTCCGAGGAAGCCGGCAAATTCGTCTGCGCCTCGGCCGGCCACCACATGGAATGCCAAATGGCCGCCCATGGATCGGGCGCCGTCGCGCTCTCGCGCGGTCACAACGCGACGCTGCTCAATGTCGACATCGGCGGCGGCACGACCAAATTCGCGCTGATCGAGAACGGCCGCATCCTGGCCACGTGCGCCGTTGCGGTGGGCGGCCGGCTGATCGTCGAAGGCGACGGCGGCGGCCTCACGCGCATCGAAGGGCCGGCCGAGCAGATTGCCCGGGCGCTCGGCGTCGAGCTCGCGCTCGGTGCGCCGCTGGCGCCGGGCGACCGCCAACGCATCGCCGCGCGCATGGCTCGCATGGTCATGGGACTGATCGACCTGCGCCAAGGCGGCGAGCTTGCCCGGGCGCTGCTCGTGACCGACCCCTGGCCGGCCGAGCTCGCCAACAGGAGCATCGATGCCATCACCTTTTCCGGCGGGGTCGCGGAATATCTCTACAAGCGGGAAAGACGGCGCTTCGGCGATCTCGGCTGCGACCTCGCCGAGGAGCTGCGCCATCTGCTGGCGCATCGGCGCGACCTTGCTCCGGTCTGGGACCCGGGCCAAGGCATTCGCGCGACCGTCATCGGCGCCGCGCAATTTTCGGTTCAGATCAGCGGCAACACCATCCTGATCGCCGATCCCGGCAAGCTGCCGCTGCAAAACCTGCCGGTGCTGTCGTGCAACTTCGCGGCCGACGGTGAGATCACTCCCGATGCCGTCGCTGCCACCGTGCGCGGCGCGCTCACGCGCGCCGACTTCGAGGAAGGGGAAAGCCCGATCGCGCTTGCGTTCCCGTGGCGCGGCGATCCCTCGC
>JAFAHL010000688.1 GCA_019237215.1 Hyphomicrobiales bacterium
TCGGCCATCAGCGCCACGAACAGCAGCCGCTTGATCCCGGCATCGCCGGGCCGCTCGGCCTCGGCTTGCCGGCAAGCGGCGACGGCCTCAGCCCAGTCGCCGCCGCTGCGCGCCGCCGCGACCAGGTGGGTGAGCGCCGCCCTGTCCATGCGGCTTAGGGCCTGTCAGGGAGTAACCGAACGATTTGCGTTGGGCAGGGAAGCCCGCTGGCTAGGAGCGGGGGCGAAGGCGATGCGGCGCATCGGCGAGCCGCCGCGACGACGTCCGGCGGGCTTCCCTGCCCAACCCGAAGGGCCGTGCCAGGCTGGCTGTGGGATCGCGTCAGTCGGCTCCCGCGATGCGCCGCATCGCGCTTCGCCGACTTCCTAACTACTTTCCGGCGCAAAAAGGCGGTTTCGGTTTTGGGGCGGCGCGGGCTGGCGGGGATGGCTGCAACGCAAACAGCCCGCCAGAGTGGACCCTGGCGGGCTTGCAAGTGTGGCAGTACAGAGCTGGTCGGTCTACGGAGCGGGCGGCGCGGCCATGGTGCGGCTGATATTGACCAAGCAGTCGGCGACGACGCCGAGGCCGACCCAGCGCTGCATGCCGTCGGCGCCTTTGTAGCGGGCGCGACAGAGCCCATGGCGTCGCTTGACGACGCTGATCCGGCCCTCGCACCCGGTCCGCCATTTCTGGCCTTTGCGGAACCAGCGCTTCTTCTGCTCGCGTCTGCGATCAGGGCTCTTGGTGGACCGGTTGGGGATGCAGACGCGCTTGATGCCCTTGGCTTTGGCTGCGGCTTCGGTCTTGGCGGAGTAGAAGCCGGCATCTGCCGCCACCAGGTACGGCGTGCGACCGAGCTTGGCCTCGTGCGCGTCGATGGCCGGCAGCAGCAGGTCGACGTCGTTTGGCCGCCGGGCAAAGACGTCGTAGTCGACGATGATCTGGTTCTCCGCCTCCTGCAGTTTGACCATTTTTCCGAATTCGGTCGGCTTGCCGGCCTTGCCTTTACGAATGATCTCGGTCGTGGGCTCGAACAGGCTGACGATCTTGCCTTCGGCATGGGTGTCGCCGGCAAACACGCGGGCCTTGGTTTGGCGTATGACCTGCTGCACCAGCGGCACCATTCTCGCCAGCTCGCGGCGCCACCCTTCCAGCGCGGCCTGCCGCCGGCCTTCCGCCGCCCGCTTGACGCCGTCGTCGATCTCCTTGGCAAAGCGCTTGGCTTGGCCCACCACCCGCCCGGTGGCTCCGAGTAATTTTTGGTAGGCCAGCGCCAGTCTCTTGCGATTGGGTTGGCCTTTGGCGCGCGCCGCCCGGGCGATCTCCAGCACCCGCAGTTTGACGCTGCGGCTGCGGTCGCGCAGCTTGGCGCCGACCGCGCCGGCAATTTTGGTGATCTTCTTCATTGTGCGCGTCAGCACCCGCACCCCGTCACCCAATAAACTGCTGTCGGTGGGGTAGTGAATGTTGGTCTCGATCACGGTGGTGTCGACGCGCATGCGGCGGCCGGCCGCCACCCGGTGGTCGCGCGCGATCTCGACGATCCGCTGATGGATCTGCTCGACCACCTCGGGCGCTAGCGCCAGCCCCCATCTGTTCATGGTCTTGGCGTCGGGCATCTCGGTGGCGCCGACCCGGGTGAAATCGCGGTATACCAGATTGGCGCGCACCTCCCGTTCGAGCACCTGGTAACTCCAGTTGCGCATGTGTTTGAGCACCAGCAGTCGCAGCACCACCTCGGCCGGGGTGCCCGGCCGGCCGCGGGTGCGGCTCTGCGGATGCCGCTGGGCCAGGGCCTCGTAGACGGGCGCCACGATCTGCGGGTCGGCCAGCAGCTGGTCGGCGTGCTTCATCCACGCGTCATACAGATCCCCGGCTTTCGCCGGGGCAGGCTCTTGACTTCATCGGCGATCAGCCCGTCGCCGAAGCTGCGTTGCGCACGGTGGGTCTTAATCACGCCTTGACCTCGCGCGCCGCGGCGCGGCGTCCTCCGGCCGCAATAGTGCGTGGTTGAACTCGCAGATTTCTTCGAGGGCTTCTCTGAGCTTGTGGTAGTTGCCCAGCCAGC
>JAFAHL010000772.1 GCA_019237215.1 Hyphomicrobiales bacterium
CTCAACGGGCTGCAGCTCGGAGTCCTTTTGTTCCTGGTCGCGGCGGGCCTCACGCTGGTGTTCGGGGTGATGGACTTCATCAATCTGGCGCACGGCGTGCAGTACATGCTGGGCGCCTATCTCGCGGTCGCCTTCTATGCGCTCACCGGCAGCTTTCTCTCGGCGCTCGTGCTGGCGCTCGCCGCCGCGCTCGCGTTCGGGCTTGTGCTCGAATTCGCGGTGTTTCGACATCTCTACGATCGCGATCATCTCGACCATGTGATCGCCACCTTCGGCATCATTCTCTTTCTCAATCATGGGGTGAAGCTTGTCTGGGGCGCGGCGCCGCTGAGCCTGCCGATGCCCGAGTTGTTCTCGGGTTCGGTGCGGCTCGCCGAGGGGCTCGTCTATCCGGTGTGGCGGCTCGTCATCATCGCCGCCGGGCTCGCCGCTGCGGCGCTGCTTTACCTGCTCGTGGCGCACACCCGCATCGGCATGCTGGTGCGCGCCGGCGCGACCAACGCGGCGATGGTATCCGCGCTCGGCGTCAATATCCGGCGTCTGTTCATGATCGTGTTCGGCTTCGGCACCATGCTCGCGGGCTTTGCCGGCATCATGATCGCGCCCATCCTGTCGGTCGAACCCGGGATGGGCGACACCATCCTCATTCTCGCGTTCGTCGTCATCGTCATCGGCGGCATCGGCTCGATCCGCGGCGCGTTTGTGGCCGCGCTCCTCATCGGCCTCGTCGACACGCTCGGGCGATCGTTCTCGGTCGACATTTTGCGTCTCGTCATGGGGCCATCGCCCGCGCGCACCGTCGGGCCGGCCATCGCCTCGATGCTGATCTACCTGCTGATGGCGGTCGTGCTCTATGTCCGGCCGACCGGCTTGTTCCCGGCGAAGGGCCGTTGAGATGGCGCTCTTGCTGGCGGCCTCCCCTACTCGGGCGCGCGGCGGCCTGCAGGCGCTGCCGGCCTGCATCTTCCTCGCGTTCGCTCTCATTCCGATCGTGGCGCTGTTTGCCGGCGGCACCTATCTCGTCAGCCTGGGAGCGCGAGTGATGATCTTCGCCATCGCCGCGGTCGCGCTCGATCTTCTCGTCGGCTACGGCGCGCTGATCTCGTTCGGACACGCCGCCTTCATCGGCATCGGCGCCTATGCCGTCGGCATTCTCTCGGTCTACGGCATCACCGACGCGCTCGTCTCGCTTCCGGTGGCGCTCGCCGTGTCCGCGGCATACGCCTTCCTGACCGGCGTGGTTTGTCTGCGCACCAGCGGCGTCTATTTCATCATGATCACGCTCGCCTTCGGGCAAATGGCCTTCTTCACGGCGAGCTCGCTCGCGCCTTTCGGCGGCGACGACGGGCTCACCATTGCGGCGCGCAATACGCTCGCCGGTTTGCCGCTGTTGCGCAGCGAGCGGGCGTTTTATTACCTCGTGTTCGTCTGCCTCCTCGGCACTTACCTGTTTTGCCGCGCGTTGGTGCGCTCGCGCTTCGGCCGCGTGGTGCGCGGCGCCAAGGAAAATCCCGTCCGCATGGCGACGATCGGCTTCGACGTCTACCGCTTCCGGCTCGCGACCTACGTGATCGCGGGCGCACTGGCGGGACTTTCGGGCTTTCTGCTCGCCAATGCCACGGAATTCGTCAGCCCCGCCTACATGTCGTGGCAGCGCTCGGGCGAATTGATCGTGATGGTGCTGCTCGGCGGACTTGGCTCGCTCGACGGCGCCATCATCGGGGCCGCCGCCTATCTCCTGACCGAGGAATGGCTCTCCGGTGTCACCGAGCATTGGAAGGTGATCTTCGGGCCGGTGCTCGTGCTCGTCGTCCTATTCGCGCGCGGCGGCCTCATCGGGCTTGCGCGCGACCTGGCGCGGAGGTTCGCTCGTGCCTGACGCGGTGCTGCACCTGGAACGGCTGCGCAAGTCGTTCGGCGCGCTCGTCGTCACCGACGACCTGACGTTCGACGTCATGCCGCGCGAGCTCCATGCCGTCATCGGGCCGAACGGCGCCGGCAAGACCACGCTGATCAATCAGATTTCCGGGCTGATCGCTCCGGATTCGGGGACCATCCAATTCGCCGGGCGCGACATCACCGCCTTGCCCACGCACGCGCGCGCGGAGCTCGGCTTGGCGCGATCGTTTCAGGTCAGCTCGATTCTTCCCGGCTTTTCGGCGCTCGAGAACGTTGCGCTGGCGGTGCAATCGCGCGCGGGCTCGAGCTTCCGCGTGCTCGGCCGGGCCGCGGCGGAGGCCGCCCTGAACGATCCGGCGATGGCGGCGCTCGCCGATGTCGGTTTAGCCGAGCGCGCGCACGTCCCCGCGGGCGAACTCGCCCATGGCGAGAAGCGCGCGCTCGAGCTCGCCATCGCGCTTGCGATGCAGCCGAAGGTCTTGCTGCTCGACGAGCCCATGGCCGGCACCGGCCGCGAAGAGACCGCGCGGCTCGTCGAGCTGCTGCGACGGCTCAAGGGGCGGTTTGCCGTCGTGCTGGTCGAGCACGACATGACCGCCGTGTTCGCGCTCGCGGATCGCATCTCCGTCTTGATCTACGGTCGCATCCTGGCAAGCGGGACACCCGCGCGGGTGCGTGCCGATCCGCGCGTCGTCGCGGCCTATCTCGGCGACGAGATGGAGTGAGGGGATGCTCGCAGTCGACCATCTGCAAGCCGCCTACGGCCCGGCGCAGGTGCTGTTCGACATCTGCCTGCGCGTCGGAACGGGCGAAGTCGTCACGCTCCTCGGCCGCAATGGAATGGGCAAGACCACCACCATTCGCACCCTCATGGGTCTGTTGCCCGCCTGCGGCGGGAGTGCCGCCTTCGAGGGCGTCTCCCTCATCGGGCTGCCGCCTTATCGGATCGCGCAGGCGGTCCTCGGCTTGGTTCCCGAGGGCCGGCAGATCTTTCCCACCCTCACGGTCGAGGAGAACCTGATCGCGACCGCGGCGTCCCGGTTCGGACCGCCCCGCTGGCAGCTCCCCTCGGTGTATCGGTTGTTTCCCGCGCTCGCCGAGCGTCGCGCCAACATGGGCCACGAAATCTCCGGCGGCGAGCAGCAGATGCTCGCCATCGGCCGTGCGCTCATGACCAACCCCAAGCTCCTCATTCTCGATGAGGCGACCGAGGGGCTGGCGCCGCGCATCCGCGGCGAGATATGGGCCTGCCTCGCCGCTCTCAAGGGCGAGGGGCAGGCGATCCTCTTGGTCGACAAGCATATCGACGCGCTCATGCGGATC
>JAFAHL010000062.1 GCA_019237215.1 Hyphomicrobiales bacterium
TCGGTCACCCGCGGCGGCGCTACCGCGGCGGGCGGCGTGATCATCACCGTCACGTCGAGATGGTCCTTCAGCAGGTCGCCGGCCTCGATCGCCTGCTCGTCGCGCCCATAGATCAGGATCACGCCTTCGCTGTTGAGGCTGACGAAGGGAACCTCCGGCGCTGGCTCGGCAGCGGCAGCAAGCAATGCCGCCATTTTGGGACCCGCCGCATGCGCATCGTTCGACCAGCCGGCGGTCTCGCGGATGTTCGCGTATGTGACGTCGGCGCTGCCGGCTACTTCCGAAAACAGCGGCGTCTCCTGGGTGCAGCCCACGATCAGCGGCCCGCCGCCAGCCGCCGCCGCGCGGAACTTTTCGAGTTCGGCGCGGCAGAGCTGGCGCGCGGTTGAGATCTCGGCACCGCGACAGCCGCGCCGCACGGCCGAGCCGTCGAGCGGCATCGTGTCTTCGCACGAGCAGATCAAGATGTTTGGCGGCCGGTCGGCCATTTCGTCTCCGGCTGTGCGAGCGACGCCAGGTATTTCGCTCTCGTCACCAGCGCAGGCGGATGGCCCGGTAAGCGCCGTCTCGGGCGATTGGGCGAGCCGATGCCGGCTCCTGGATGCCCGCCTGCGGGCGTGACACCGGGCGGCTCTGGCTCCGGTGCGTAGCACGTTATAAGTATTACAAACAACCTTCGCGAGTCCGGGACCCAAATGCCCCTGCGAGAGCGCACGCGCTTGCGCACGTCGTCGAAGCCCGCGCTCGATCTGCCGCCGCCGTTTCGGCTGGTGACGTTGCGCGAGGTGGGCGACGCCTTTGCCCATGCCACCCGTGTGGCGACCGAGGAGGGGGCCGGCACGCTCGTCTACGTGGGTCGCTTCGATCTTGCGGAATTCGCGGTCGTGCTGGAGCCCGAGGAGCCGCTCAAGACTGCACGGCGCGCCCTCTACGCCGGCCTAACCGCGCTCGCCGACGCGCTGGCGGTGCACGCGCCGCCCGAGCGGCCCATCACCTTCGACTGGCCGGACGGGGTGCGCGTCAATGGTGGGCTCGTCGGCGGGGCGCGCCTCGCCTGGCCAGAGCGCGCCGAAGAGAACGAACCGCCGGCGTGGCTGGTGTTCGCCGCCATGATCCGCACGGTTGCGCTGGGGGACGAGGAACCGGGCTTGCGGCCGCTCTCCGCCGCGCTCGAGGAGGAAGGCTTCGATGGTCTCGGGTCCGGCCGGCTGGTGGAAAGCTTCGCCCGCCACCTCATGGTCGCGCTCGATGCCTGGCAGGAACACGGGTTCGGCGAGATCGCGAAGAGTTATCTCGCCCGCCTTGCGCCCGAGAGCGGGGTGCGTCGCGACATCGCTGAAAACGGCGATCTCCTGGTGCGGCGCGTCGTGACGAATGCGAGTACGGGCGACGTCGAGCCGCGCTCGCTGCTGCTCGCGCTGGGCCAGCCCTCATGGTTCGATCCCACGACCGGAGGGCCGCGGCGGTGAGGCTCTTGCGCACCATCCGCCTCGACCCATCGGATACGTTCGTGTTCGCGCGCGCCGCCGATCCGGGCGAATGGGCGGTGTCGGGCGCCTTCATGTTCGCGGATGCCGATCCGGATGCGCTCGCGGGCAAATCACGCGCGGCCTTTCGCGGCGGGTTTCTAGGCGTAGCCTCGCTCGGCTGGTCGACGCTGGTGCAGATCGTGGAGGCGACGCAACAGGATCGCAATCGGTTGGTCGACGCGCTCGCGAGGCAATTGCACGAGCGCCTTGGCGCCCCCGACTTCACCGCCGCGCGCGTGGCGGCCGAAGAAGAGGTCGCGTTCGCGGCCTCGCTCTGCGATCACCCCCGCGACACGCTCATCGCCGTGCGCCGCGCCTTCGAGGACGGCGCGATCCGCGAGGCGTTTCGCACGCTCCACCCGCGCGGCACGCGCAAGCCCATGCGCGCGTTCTCGTTCCTGGAGGTCGAGAGCGAAGAGGAGTCGAGCGAAGAGATACATCTTGTCGCGCTGGCGAAGGAGAAACCAAGTGATTGAATTGCATCAATGGAGCCCGCAACGTTGAGGGTCCGCACAAGCAGCTCGTAGAGTCACTCCGCCTTTATATTCGCGTCGCGGATGACCTTGCCCCATTTCGCCGACTCGAGGCGAATGCGCTCGGCGAACGCCTCCGGCGAGCTCACGATCGAAAAGATGAAATTGGGTGCAAGGAACTTCTCCCGAAAGCTCGGCTCGCCGAAGATGCGCTGTGTCTGCGCGTTGAGCTTGACCACGATGTCCTGCGGCGTGCCTTTCGGCGCGGCCAATCCGTACCATGACCCGGCTTCGTAGCCCGGCAGCCCGCTTTCGGCGAGCGTGGGCACATCGGGATATTGCGCGATCCGCTCGGTGCTGCCGAAACCCAGCACCTTGAGGGCGCCCGCTTGCCACGGCTGCGCAACGAGCCCGATGCTGACGATGATCATCTGGATGTGACCGCCGATGAGGTCGGTGATCGCAGGCGCCGCGCCGCGGTAGTGCACCGCCGTGAATCTGGCGCCGGTCATGCCCTCCAGCAGGACGATGTTGAGGTGTCCGCTCGACCCGATGCCAAAGGTTCCGTAATTGAGCTCGCCCGGTCGTTGTTTGGCGAAATTCACAATGTCACCGAGCGTCCGCACCGGCAGCGATGGGTGCACGACCAGCGCCTGCGGGCTGATGCCGAGGCCGGTGATGGGGACAAAATCATTGATCGGATCATAGGGCAGCTTACCGTAGATGTGAGGTGACGTGACGAAGGTCGCGTCGGCAGTGACCAGGAGCATGTAGCCGTCGGGGGCGGACCGTGCCACGTATTCGGTGCCCACCTGGCCCGTGCCGCCGCCCGGCTTGTTTTCGATGACGACATGTTGACCCCAAGCCTCCGATAGCCGCTGGCCGAGTGCGCGGCCGAGCACGTCGGTGATGCCGCCGGGAGCAAACGGCACCCACGATATGAATGGGCTTGCTAGGATAAGGCTGTGCCGATGCGCCGGTGCACCACGCGAACGCCAGGCCAATGGCCAGGGTTGCCGCGCGGGCGAGCCTCATCGTCTGCCGCAGTTCGCGCCGACTCCGTGTAGCCGACATACTCTCATCCGATCACGGTTGCCGTGTTGTGGTATAGAGGGCCAGCAATACGCCGTCGAGGCAACGATCGCATGGGCGATTTCTGGCTCTCCTGCGGGCATCACCTGCTCGACCGCGATGACGGCGGCGG
>JAFAHL010000121.1 GCA_019237215.1 Hyphomicrobiales bacterium
CTGCTGCGCCATAGCGCCGGTCTCGCCTATGCGGAGATCACCAAGAACGAGCCGGTGAAGACGGCCTACGTCGAGGCCAAGTTCTCCCAGCCGGGCGTGCACGAATACGACTCCCGCGGCATGACGCCGGCCGAGCAAGTCGCGCGCATCGCCAAGGCGCCGCTCATTCACCAGCCCGGCACGATGTGGGAGTACAGCATGGCCGTCGATATTCTCGGCCGGGTCGTGGAGGCGGCGTCGGGCAAGCGGCTTGCCGTCGTCTTGGATGAACGCTTGTTCAAGCCGCTCAAGATGGTCGACTCGAGTTTTTGGCTGCCGCCGGAAAAGATGTCGCGCCTGGCACAGCCGCTGGCGGTCGATCCGGCCTCGGGCCAGAAGATCAGCGTGCTCGACGTGTCGGCGGAGCCGATGAACGATTCCGCTGGCGCGGGCGCGCTTTCGACCGCCAACGACTATTTGCGCTTCGCACAGATGCTGCTCAACGGCGGCGAGCTCGACGGCGCGCGCGTGGTGAGCCGCTCCACCGTCAAACTGATGACGTCGGACCATCTTGGCACGCGCATCGCAGCGCCGTTCCAACCGGGTGAGCTTCTGCTGGGAACGCCCGGCTATACGTTCGGGCTCGGCTTTGCCGTGCGCCAAGGCGACGGGGTTGCCGGCGTGGCGGGCTCGGCGGGCGAATTCATGTGGGCCGGCTACGCCGGCACTTTTTTTTGGGTCGATCCGAAGGAAGAGATCGTCGGCGTCTACATGAGCCAGGCCCCGAGCCCGATTCGCGCGTATTACCGCAAGATGTTCAAAGGGCTCGTCTATCAGGCGCTCGTGGACTGAAAGCCAGTCGCATTGCAAACATGCGAGGCCGCGGCTTCTGGCGGCCTCGCTCTTCAACAGTCGAAGGCTCGGGAGTTCTCTCGCAACCTCGAGAGCGCCACAGCGCTCGGATTGCCGGGTGACGTAACCGCTCTAACATCCGCCGGCGCGGTCAAGTGGAGACAGCATGCGCACCAAAATCGAGGCGACGTGGATCGTGGGCTGCGAGCGCGGGCACCACACCCTCATCCGCGACGGAGAACTCGTGTTCGAGGGCAACAGGATCCTCCACGTCGGCAAAGGCTTCGAAGGCAAGGTCGACAGGGTCATCGATGCAAAGGGCAAGCTCCTTTCGCCCGGCTTCATCGACACCCACGTCCATTCCGGCCACCGCGCCTCGCATCGGCTCATCACCGATAGTGGCCGGCCGATGTATTACGGTCAGCCGTTTCTGGAAATCTCCGTTCCCAAGGAGGGCAAGGTCGTCAAGGGCGATCCGCGCTACCTCAAGCATGGCGATGCCGGCTCGGCGGCCGCCTTCGAGCTCAACGCCGCATTCACCGTGGCCGAGCTCCTGCGCAACGGGGTGACGACGTTCGTCGAATACGGCAGCCAGCTCAGCGTGCAGGATGCGCTGCTGGCGGAGGTCGTCCGCCTCGGCAGCCGCGCCTATCTGGCGCCGGGTTACGACTGTGGCCGCTGGGTCGCGGACGAGAGCGGGCGGCTCAAACGCGTGCGCAACGACGCGCTCGGCCGCGAGGGCCTCAAAACCGCGCTGGCATGGATCGACAAGAACGACGGCGCGGCCGACGGCCGCGTCCGCGGCATTCTGGTGCCGCGCGAGGTCGAGACCTCCAGCGTCGAGTTGCTGCAAGACACGCTGCGCGCCGCCGACGAGCGCAAGCTGCCGATGGCAACGCACGCCGCCTACAGCGTCATCGAATTCTACGAGGTCGTCAAAGAGCACATGAAGACGCCGATCGAGCTGCTGGATCACCTCGGCATGCTCCGCCCTACCCTCAATATCGGGCACGGCAACTTCATCTCGGACAACCCCAACCTCAACTATGCGGCGCACCGCGATCTCGAACTCATGGGCGGCGCCGGGGTCAGCGTGTCGCACTGCCCCATCAACATCGTTCGGCGCGCGCGCACGCTCGACAACTGGCAGCGCTACCAGCAGGCGGGCGTCAACCTGTGCCTCGGTTCCGATACCTATCCGCGCGACATGATCATGAACATGCGCACCGCGTCCTACCTCGGCAAGATCACCAGCCACACCTATCTCGCCGCGACATCGGCGGACGTATTCCGCGCCGCGACGCTGGGCGGGGCGATCTCGGTCGGACGCGACGACCTCGGGCGCCTTGCGCCCGGCGCGCTCGCCGACATCATCATCGTCGATCTCTCGGGGCGCAACACGCTGCGCTACGGACCGGTGCGCGATCCCGTCAAGAGCGTCGTGGAATGCGGCGTCGGCGACGACGTCGACACCGTCATCGTCGACGGCAAGGTGGTGATGGAAGGCGCCGTCATTCCCGGCGTCGA
>JAFAHL010000237.1 GCA_019237215.1 Hyphomicrobiales bacterium
GGAAACTTGCGTAAGTCGAAGGTGACCCCGCCGGGATTGACCATATCGCGACCATGGCAGGTCACGCAGAAGTCGTCATACACCTCGCGTCCGAGATCGGCGTCGTCTGCTCGCGCGGCAGCGCAGAGAGCCACGCAAATCGCCAGCACCGGAATGACCCACGTCCGCAGAGGTTGCGCGCGCGGCGCGCCTCGCATGCTCAGACCTTTTTTTGCCGCAGCGCCGCCACTTGAATGGGCGGGATCCAAGGCTTGTCGGCCCACGCCACGCCTTTGCGCGCAACCTGCGCGTCGATGAGGTAGGGCTTGCCTTCGACCGTCGCCTTGCGTGCGCGCGCGAGCGCCTCGCGCAATTGCCCCGGACTCTCGACCACCTCGCCATCGACGCCGAAACCTTTGGCGATCGCGGCCATGTTCATGTCAGGGCTGCCAAGATAATCGTGCACGAATTGGCCGGTCTGTACCATGCGTCCACCCGGCACGTTGGCAATGACGCGCGAATGCGGTCCACCATAGGCGTGATTGTTGTAGACGACGACGATGACAGGGAGCTCGAGCCGCGCCATGTTCCAGAGCGCGGTCGGGCCGAAGATGAAGGAGCCGTCGCCGACGAGACAAATCACCTGCTGGTTCGGACGCGCGAGTTTCACTCCCGCCGCCGTGCCAACGCCGGAACCGAGATGGGCACCGTAATAGAAGAACAACTCGCGCCCGCCGGTCGGATCGAAGTCGAATGAGTGCAGGGCCACCGATCCCGCCTCGTGCACGATGATGGCGTCGGGGTCGGCGAATTTGGCCACCTCCCAGGTGAGGCGGTCGGCGATGATCGGGCTCTCGTTCCAGTCGGGATTGTTCACCACCTGGGCGCGCGCCGCTTTTGCCCATTCGCCGAATTTGCGCACGTCGAGCGCGCGCTCGGCAGCCTTCTGCCTGAGCGCCGGGGTGAGCAGTTGCTCGATCGCCGCGATCAGATCGTCAAGTCCGTAGCCGACGTCGCAGACGAGCGGCACCTCGGTGACCATGACATTGCCCATGCTGGCGTAATCGATGCGCATGTCGATGAATTTCGGCCCACGCGGAACGATCGGCGCCGGACCACTGTGCTGAAACTTGTTGCCGACATTCAAGATCACGTCCGTGCTCTTCGGATAGTTGAGCGAATTAAGGCTGTTGCCGGCGACGTTTCCGACCCAGAGCGCATGCGTCTCCGGGAAGTTGGCATAGAGCTGGCGCACCTGGGTCACCGGCATGCCCAGTAGCTCGGCAAGCTTGACCGCCTTGCCCACCGCTTTCGCCTTGTAGATTTCGTCGCCGACGACCATGAGCGGCATGCGGGCCTCGACCAGGAGCTTCGCGGCCCGCTCGATCTCATCCGGGTTCGGCCGTACCCGCATGCGGGGGTCGATCAGTTCTTGCGCGATAATCTCGGTGCGGACCCGCTCGTCGTTGTAATCCGAATGCCACGAAATGTAGGCGGGACCGTAGGGCGGCGTCCACGCCGCCTTGAAACCGCGGCGAACGGTCTCGGGGATCATATCCGGCCGGCGCGCAAGCCAAGTGTATTTGGTAATGGGCTGGACCATCTGCTCCTGATTGGCGACCTCCTCGAAGCCATCGCGTCCCGCGCGTCGGGTCTGGTCGGTGCGATAGGAATAAACGACGAGCGGCGTCTGCTCCTTGAAGGCGTTGAACATCTGACCGATGGCATTCGCCATGCCGACGACCGCTGCCTGCATGACGATGGCGGCCTCGCCCGAGGCCTTGATGTAGCCTGCAGCCATGGCGGCGCCGGGCCCCTCGTGCGGGGTGAGGATGTATTTGAGCTGCGGCCGGTCGACGAGCGCCTCGTAGAATTGCGCATCCTCGCTCGCGGAATTGCCGAAGACGTATTTCACTCCGCAGCCGATGAGCTGTTCGGCAAAGGCGGCACCGCCGGTGCCCTGAAACGGCTTGACGCCAGCGACGGCGGTCGCGGCCGGCGCCGCAGGTGCTGGCGTGGGGACGCTCGGAGCTGAGCCGGCTTGCGGACCGGCGCCCTGCGCATGACCGGGGCTAACCGACGCAACAGCGGTGAGCACCGACTGGGCGGCGGTCGCGCTCAACCCGGCTTTGGTCAAGCTGCCGACGAAACCGCGCCGCGAAATTCGCTCCGACAAATATCTCGCAACCAGCTCTCGCATTGTTCGCTCCTTGGATTGCGGACGCGGCGTGACCAACGCGCCGCAATTATTTCGGCCCGAAATCGCTGCCGAGGTAATCGGCCATCA
>JAFAHL010000439.1 GCA_019237215.1 Hyphomicrobiales bacterium
CTCGACCAGGGCGTGGCGCATTGCGCCAAGAAGCTCGGCGAGGAGGCGATCGAGACCGTGCTGGCGGCGGTCGAGGAGGATCGCGCGCGCTTGATCGCGGAAGCCGCCGACCTCATTTACCACCTGCTGGTGGTGCTCGAGGCGCGCGGGATTTCGCTTGCCGACGTGGAGGCCCAGCTCGCCGAGCGCACGCGGCAGTCGGGCCTGACCGAAAAGGCGTCGCGCAATCGCGGCTGAGCAAGGACGATGGAGCAACGCACCGACGACGGCCTCTCGCCCTACCGCATCTTCTCGCGGGCGGAATGGGCGGCAAAGCGCGCCGACACGCCGATGACGCTCAATCCGGACGAGGTGACGCGGCTGCGCTCGCTGCACGACCGCCTCGACATGACCGAGGTCGAGGAGATCTATCTGCCGTTGTCGCGGCTCTTGTCCCTTTACGTCGCGGCGACGCAGCGCCTGTTCCGGGCGCAGCAGAACTTCCTCGGCACCGAGGACGCCAAGGTGCCTTTCATCATCGGGGTCGCGGGCTCGGTGGCGGTGGGCAAGTCGACGACCGCGCGCGTGCTGCAGGCGCTGCTGGCGCGCTGGCCGAATGTGCCCAAGGTCGACCTCATCACCACGGACGGGTTTCTCTATCCGAACGCGATCCTCGAGCGCGAAGACCTGATGGAGAAGAAGGGCTTTCCCGCAAGCTACGACCTGCCGGCGCTGCTGCGCTTTCTCTCCGACATCAAGGCCGGACGGCGGCCGGTGCGCGCGCCGGTCTACTCGCACCTCACCTACGACGTGACGCCCAATCGCTGGATCGAGATCGATCGTCCCGACATCCTCATCGTCGAAGGCCTCAACGTGTTGGAAGCCGGCGCGCCGCCGAAGGGCGGCAAGGCGATCCCATACGTATCGGACTTCTTCGATTTCTCGATCTACCTCGACGCCGACGACGATCTGCTGCAGAGCTGGTACGTGGACCGGTTTCTGACCCTGCGCGGCACCGCGTTCAGCGATCCGAAATCATACTTTCACCGCTATGCGACGTTGTCGGACGCGCAGGCGGTCGAGACCGCGACCGCGATCTGGACGCGCATCAATCTTCTCAATCTGCGCGAGAACATCTTGCCGACGCGCCAGCGCGCCGACCTGATCTTGAAGAAGGTCGAGAGCCACCTGGTCGAGGAAGTGGCGCTGCGGCGGCTGTAGGCGGAGCGCGCGCTCACGCCGCGCGGCGCACCTCGTCGACGAGCGCGCGGTAGGACAACGCCTCGGCGAAATGCACGCGGCCGACTTTTTCGGCGCCGTCGAGATCGGCGAGCGTGCGCGCCACGCGCAGCACGCGATGATAGCCGCGCGCCGAGAGCCGCATGGCATCGGCGGCGTCCGCCCGGTGCGCTCCTGAGCCTCGTCTGGCCACTGGGCCACAAGCGCAGCCGGAAGTTCTTCCTTGGCCATTTTTAGCGCCCACGGCCAGAAATTCGGGGATCCTTTCGGGCCCGCCCGCTGGGCCGGCTGGGCCCAACGAGGCCCTGCGGGTTCGCCCCCCTTCAAGCGGAAATTGCTATGGTTCCTTCAACGAGGCTCGTAAAAGGGCGATAGTGGCTCTGCGCGCGTTTCGTGACGCATCTGCTGCTTGGGGCTGGGGCCAAACTCATTCGTCGACGGATTCTCCAGTTGCCCAGGTCATAAAAGTAAGGCTTTGGGCCGTGGCTGAGCCCCCTCCGCCCGCAGAGATGGCTTTGCAGTATCTTCTCACTGAGCCGTGGGTGATCGGAGCCTTAACCTGGGTCGGATTTGTTGCCACGTTTGTCGCGTTGGTCGTCGCAATAGTGCAGATTAGTCGCGCACGAAGCGCTGCTGAGGCTGCTGCGGACGCGACCGGCAAACTGTCTGCTGCCGTTCATTCGCGCGAGCGGCTCCTCGAACTGAGCGCCGCACTTGGACATTTGGACAGCGGACGAACCCATATCGCTCAGCGCGACTACTCGAAGGCCGTGGTTTTCCTAGAGTTGGCGCGGCGCGAATGCGTGCAGGTCCATGAGCTACTCGAAAGAGGTTCTGTGAAAACGCAACTCTATAAGGCTCTCGTTCGGCTTACGGAGCTTATTGCAGATGTGGCCCTCAATGAGGGGAGTGGACGAGAGGACGCAATGGCGCTGCCCCATGGAGTTGAAGGCCGCAAAATAGCGGATGCGTTAAATGAAGTTCTGGCGCGCCTACGCT
>JAFAHL010000070.1 GCA_019237215.1 Hyphomicrobiales bacterium
CCGTCCCGGATCGGCGGCTGGAAGGCAAGGCCGGTGTCCCAGGGGAAATAGATCCAGGTGTCTTGCGATACTTCGGTAATGAACGTGTCGACCATGGGTCGGCCCATGGGCTTGGCGTAGACGGTCGCGAAATGCGCCTCGGGCAGCAACTCGCGCACCACCTTTGCCGTTCTGCCGGTATCGACGAGATCATCGACGATCAACACGCCCTTGCCGCGCCCGCCGCCGATGCCGACGATGCTGCGTGCGACGTCCTTGAGCACGTTGAGCTCGCCCTGCGTGATGTGGTTGTAGCTCGAGACGCACACCGTCTCGATCAGCCGAATGCCGAGCTCGCGCGCGACGATCGCGGCGGGGACCAGCCCGCCGCGGGTCACGCACACGATCGCCTGGAACGGGCCGGCGCCGGCGAGCCGCCAGGCGAGCGCGCGCGCATCGCGATGGAATTGATCCCACGAGACCGGAAAGGCCTTCTGCGGCTGCGGCTGCGCCTGCTCGAGCGGTTGCTCCATCGTCCTCCCCAACCGGCTGAGGCCATCTAGCGCATGTCGAGCACGAAATCGAACCGCGCGGCGAGCCCGTCGCCGGCCTCCGCCATTCGCATCACCAGTTCGCGGCGGAACAGTCCGTCGCGGCGGTTCATCGGCTCGTCCGGAAAGTAGAGCTGAGTGGTGAGCACGCCTCGTTGCGGGGCCTGCACCTTGACGTGGTAGTGGCGGGTGCGTCCGGTATAGAGCGCCGGCAAGATGGTGCGCAGGCGGTAGCGGCCCTCGGCGTCGGCAAATAGGTGGCCGCGATAGCGAAAGCCGGCGTTGTCGTAGTCGCCGCGCTCGTCGGCATGCCAGAAATCGAGGAGCGCCCGCGCGACCGGCTGGCAGGAGCGCGTGAGAACCTGCCCGCTCACTTCGACCAGCCGCGCCGAGCTGTTTGGCTCGACGAGATCGGCGCGCAGCGGCGAACTGGGCTTGAAATACGGCCCCTCGGTCTGCCGCACAGTCGGCTCATCGCCGTCGTGACATGCCGGCGTCGCTGCAAGCGGCGCCGCGAGCGCGTCGTCGAATGCAAATCCGGCCGCGGCAAGCGCCCCCAGCACTCGGCGGCGGGTGGGATGAAACGGCATGACGGCCTCCTCGCATGCGAGCTTGCCCCCTTTCGCAATCTTACCCGCGGTCGCAGGCCGGCGGGGATCACGAGCGCGTCAGCGCGCGGCGGTCAGTTGCCCGATCTGCGAACTGCGCGCGGGTTTGCCCGAGCCGCGCCGGCCCGCAACGATCACCCCCCGCTCGATTGCGCGCCCCGCACCCGCTCGAGCATCTTCTCCACCGCGCGCGCGGCAAGCGCGAGCTTTTGCGCGTCGCGCGCGCGCAGCACCACATTGGTATTGGGCCCGTGCTGCGGATCGAAGAACGGATAGCTGCCGATCGCGACTTCGGGATTGGCCTTGGCGATCTCGCCGAGCTGGGTGCCGATGTCGCCCTCGCGCGCGTCCGCGCGCAGCGTCTGCGACAGAATGCGAACACCGGTTTTGAGCTTGGGGGCGACCTCGTCCAGCATGGCCTGCATGATGGTCGGCACGCCGGCCATGACGATGACGTTGCCGATCCAAATTCCGGGCGCGCCCGACACCTTGTTGAGCACGAGATCGGCGCCCTTGGGGATGCGCGTCATGCGCAGCCGCGCTTCGTTCATCTCTGCCCCGGTTGCGCGCAGCCGCTCGTGCAGGATGGCGAGCGCGCGCGGATCGACGTCGATCGGCACCCCGAACGCCTTGGCGACGCAATCGGCGGTGATGTCGTCGTGGGTCGGCCCGATGCCGCCGGTGGTGAAGACGTAGGTGTAGCGGTGGCGCAGCGCGTTGAGCGCCTCGACGATCGGCCCCTCCTCGTCGCCGACCACGCGGACCTCCCTAAGGTCGATCCCGAGCGCGGTCAGATACTCCGCGATATAACCGATGTTCTTGTCCTTGGTGCGGCCCGAGAGGATCTCGTCACCAATCACCAGCAGCGCGGCAGTGACGTGCTCCGCAGCCGTGGGTGAATTTGCTGTTGCCATTGACGACCCAAGTGCTCCCGGCCCGGCGCAGCGGGCCATCCCTACCCTGCCATTGTGCGTTATCATGCTTCAAGTCATCCGCCGGGGGCGCTCGCTCCCGGCCAAGCAAGTCCCCCGGGCGCGCTGGGGGCAGGCGGGAGGAGACGGATGCCCGGACCGGCGCGGCTACGCCCGATCGCCTACGCGCGCCCACGCATCGTCTGCGAAGCGGCCCGCAACGGCGCTTTGCACTGCCGCTCGAGCGAGCCCTTGGCGCCCCACGATCCGAGCTTGGCGTGCCTTTTCCGTGCGGCGGTCGAGCGCAATCCCGCGGGCCTGTTCCTGGCCGAGCGCGACGGCGGCGGCTGGCGCAAGTTGACCTATGCGGCGGCGCGACCGCTCGTGGACGCGCTGGCGCAGAGTTTGATCGAGCGCGGGCTCTCGGCCGAACGGCCGGTGATGATCCTGTCCGCCAACGGCATCGATCACGCGCTGCTCACGCTCGCCGGCCACACCGCCGGCATTCCCGTGGCGCCGATTTCGGTCGCCTATTCGCTCCAGAGCCAGGACCACGACAAGCTCAAGCATATCGCGGCCTTGCTGGCGCCCGGCCTGGTCTACGTCGCGGACACCGGCCCTTTCGCCAAAGCGCTCGCCGCGCTTGAACTCAAAGCCGAGATCGTGGCGAGCCGCAACGGCGCCAACATGGAGGGCGTCACCGCTTTCGATCACTTGGCGCAGGGCCGTCCCGGTCCGGCATTGGACCAAGCCGTCGCGGCGATCGGCGCCGACACCATCGCCAAGTTTCTGTTCACCTCCGGCTCGACCAGCTTGCCCAAGGGCGTCGTCAACACCCACGGCATGCTGACCGCGAACCAGCAGCAGCTCGCGCAGATCTGGCCGTTCCTCGACGAGGCGCCGCTCGTGCTGCTCGATTGGCTGCCGTGGAACCACACCTTCGGCGCCAACCACAATTTCAATCTGGTGCTGCGCCATGCCGGCACGCTCTACATCGACGGCGGCAAGCCGGTTCCCGGTCTCATCGACGAGACCGTGCGCAATCTCGGCGAGGTCTCGCCCACGGTCTATTTCAACGTGCCGGCGGGCTACGCCGCGCTGCTGCCGTTTCTCGAACGGGACGAGGCACTGGCGCGCTCGTTTTTCCGCACGCTGCGGCTGATCTTCTACGCCGGCGCTGCTCTGCCGCAGGACTTGTGGGAACGGCTCGAAGCGGTATCGCAACGCGCAACCGGCGAGCGCGTACCGATGACCTCGTCGTGGGGCACCACCGAGACCTCGCCGCTTTCCACCGCCGCGCATTTCATGATCGAGCGCGCGGGTCCGATCGGCGTGCCCGTCCCCGGCGTCGAACTCAAGCTCGTGCCGACCGGCGACAAGCTCGAAGTGCGCGTGCGCGGGCCGCACGTGACGCCAGGCTACTGGAAACGGCCCGATCTCACGCGCGCGGCATTCGACGAGGACGGCTTCTACAAGCCGGGCGACGCCGTGCGCTTTGCCGACCCGGCTGAGCCGGCCAAAGGCATCGTGTTCGACGGCCGCCTGGCCGAGGACTTCAAGCTCGTCACCGGCACCTGGGTCGCCGTGGGCGTGATCCGCGTCGCAGCGCTCGCCGCCGCCTCGCCGGCGCTGCAGGACGCCATCATCGCCGGCGAGAACCGCGAATGGGTCGGCATGCTGGCCTGGCTCAACGCCGCCGGCTGCCGCAAGCTCGTCGGCTGTGAAGTTGCGTTGCCCGAACTTGCCCGCCATCCCGCCGTGCGCGAGCACGTCGGGCGCGCCATGGCCCGATGGAACGCCGATCACGGCGGCTCCTCGCAGCGGATCGCGCGCGTGCTGCTGCTGCCGGACGCGCCCTCCATCGACGCCAACGAGATCACCGACAAGGGCTACATCAACCAGCGGCTCGCGCTCGAGCGGCGCAAGGCCGAGGTCGAGCGGCTGTTCGCGCCGGCGCCCGATGCCGACGTGCTGATCGTGTCGGCGCTGCCATGACGCCGGGACGCAAGTTCGCGGAGGGCGCAAACGCTTCCCGTGTCCCCTCCCCGGAACAATTTCATCACGCGCGCGCTTTTCGATAGAATGAGGGGGGAGGCCTGCGATGGGCGACCGTTTCTCGAAGATCGTGGTCGGTGCGCTTCTGGTCGTCCTCGCGGTCTATTTCGCGCAGCCCTATGTCGACCGTCTGCTGTTTTCGGCTTCGACGCCGCGCGCAGTCCAGCCGCGCGGCAATTTGGCCGAGATCGAGCGCACGTCGATTGAAATCTTCGAGCACGCGTCTCCTTCCGTGGTGCAAGTGGTGGGGCGCGCCGAGGGGCCACAAGCACTGCCATCCGAGGGTGAGAACGGCCCGGCGCAATCGGGGACGGGTTTCGTCTGGGATGCGGCCGGCCACATCGTCACCAACGATCACGTGGTCGAGGGGACCAGCAGTCTCGCCGTACGCCTCGCCTCCGGCCAGGTGTTGCCGGCCAAAATCGTCGGGACCGCGCCCAACTACGACGTCGCGGTGGTTCGCGTGGACGATACGCGCGCGTTGCCGCCGCCGATCGCGATCGGCACGTCCGACGACCTCAAGGTCGGGCAATGGGTGTTCGCCATCGGCAACCCGTTCGGGCTCGATCAATCCTTGACCACCGGCATCATCAGCGCGCTCAAGCGCCGGCTGCCCACCAGCGGCGGCCGCGAAATCACCAACGTGATTCAGACCGACGCGGCCATCAACCCCGGAAATTCCGGCGGTCCGCTGCTCGACTCGGCGGGGCGGGTGATCGGCGTCAACACCGCCATTCTTTCCCCGTCCGGGACGAACGCGGGCATCGGCTTTGCGATCCCGATCGATTCCGTCAATCGCGTCGTGCCTGAGCTCATCCGCAGGGGCTCGGTACCGACGCCGGGCATCGGCATCGTTGCCGCCAGCGAGGCCGCGGCGGCGCGCGCGGGCGTGCAGGGCGTCGTTATCGTGAGAACCTCCCCGGGCTCGTCCGCCGCGCGCGCCGGATTGCGCGGCATGGACCCGAACACGGGAAAGCCGGGCGACATCATCGTCGCCCTCGACGGCAAGCCGGTGCGGGGGCTCGCGGACCTGATCCAAGAGCTCGAGCGCGTCGGGGTGGGCAAGCGGGTAACGCTGACCGTGCAGCGGGACGGCCGCGAGATCCCGGTCGAGGTCGAGGTGATGGACATCGGGCGCAGGGGATGATCAAAGGGGAATTGGCAAGCACGACGCCGACGAGGTTCTATTTGACGCCCGCGACCTCGTTGCATGCTTGTTCGAAACGCAAGTCCCCCCACATCAACGACGCCCAATCGGCACCGCCCCCGGCCAAATTCTCAAAAGCAAGTCACGCCACAGTGCGAGCACAGGAACCAAAACCGTGATCGATCTCTATACCTGGACGACCCCCAATGGCCGCAAAGCCTCCATCCTGCTCGAGGAGTTGCAACTGCCGTATACCGCGCATGCCGTCGACATCAGCAAGGACGAGCAGTTCAAGCCGGAATTCTTGAAGATCAGTCCGAACAATCGCATTCCCGCCATCGTCGACCACGACACCGGCATCAGCCTGATGGAGTCGGCCGCGCTCATGATCTACCTCGCGGACAAGACTGGAAAGCTCATGCCGAAAGAGGGTGAGCCGCGCTATCGCGTGCTCGAGTGGCTGATGTGGCAGATGGGCGGGCCGGGCCCCATGTTCGGGCAAGTCCACCATTTCGTGAAATACAACAAGGGCAAGGCGCCCTATGCTGAAGAGCGTTTCCTCAAGGAAGCGCGGCGGCTCTATGGCGTGCTCGACCGCCGCCTGGCGGAGCGCGAATTCGTCGCCGACAACTATTCCATCGCCGATATCGCCATCTGGCCGTGGGTCTCGCGCTACGAATGGCAGACCATCGATCTCAAGGAGTATCCCAACGTGAGGCGGTGGTACACGACGATTGCCAAGCGGCCGGCGGTTCAGAAGGGCTACAAAGTGCCGAAGGACGTCGGCGAGATTCCAATACCGGCGTGATGCCCGCGTCCGATCGCAGCGCAGGCAGCTTGGCGCTCGCGTCGTGTGATCGCGGCGCATGCGGTTCACTCGCCCTCTCCACGCGACCGGAGCGAGGGAGCACCGCGAGGTTGCGTCAACGCCACCGTCCGGCGCCGTTGCGTTGGTGGCTTTCGACGTGCGCGGCCGCGCTCATGCTTGGTTGGGCGCAGCCGGGCAAGGCGCAGGCCACCATCGACCGGCCGGTGACCATCTATGTGGCCGGCACCGCGGGCGGCGGCATCGATCTTTACGCGCGGCTGGTCGCTCGCCACATGGGGCGCCATATTCCCGGCAAACCTACGGTGACGGTGCAGGTGATGCCGGGCGCGGGCGGCATCCGCGCGGCGAACTATCTCGCCGAGCAGGCGCCGCGGGACGGCACCGCAATCACGACGTTCGCCAACGGGCCGATTCTCGAGCCGCTGATCGGGGCGCGCAATCCCGGCTACGACATGAGCAGCTTCACCTGGATCGGCGCCATCACCAAAGATATCGGTCTGTGCATCTCCTGGGGGCCGACGCCGTTCAAGACCATCGACGACGTCAAGACGCAGCAGATGATCGTCGCCGGGACCGGGGCAGGCTCGGAAACCGACACTTGGCCCATCGTCCTCAATGACGTGCTCGGCACCAAGTTCAAGCTGGTGACCGGCTATGTGGGCAGCCAGGAAACGATCTTGGCGATCGAACGCGGCGAGGCGCACGGGCGCTGCGTGTTCAGTCAATCCGCGCTCAAGATCGCCAAGCCCGATTGGCTGCGCGACAAGAAGATCAACGTGCTCGTTCTCACCGCGCTCGAAAAGAGCGCGGAGTTTCCCGGCGTGCCGGCGGTGGTCGATCTCGTCACCAAGCAGGAGGACCGCCAGCTGCTCGAGCTCATGGTCGGACCTTCGGCCATGGCGCGGCCGTTCGCGGCGCCGCCCGGCATGCCCGCCGACAAGGCCGCCCTGCTCCGGCGCGCCTTCGCCGCGACCATGCAGGACGGCGAATTCCACGCCGAGGCGGCCAGAATGAAAGCCGATCTCGCGCCCACGATGGGCGAGGACGTGCAAAAGCTGGTCGCGCGCATCTATGCGACGCCGCGGCCGGTGGTCGAGCGCGTCAAAAAGCTTCTGGCTCCGTAGACCCCAACGCGACTCGACCACGCCGGCGCGTTAAGCAGCGATCGCCCAAAACCTGTGCAAAGCACGCGATCGTGGCGCGCGTGGACCGCCCGAATACTGCTTGGGTTGGCGCGCGGCTTGCAGCTAGGATCGGGTTGCGCGCCTTCTTGTGGCGCACACGCGCGCGGTCGAGGCAACCTCATGGTAGTCACGTTCGACGAGATGAAGGGCAGCGACGGGACACTGCGGCCCGCTTACGGCGAGTTGTTTCGCTGGCTCGCCGAGGTGCCGTCCGACGTGCTGGACTACCGCCGGCGCGAGGCCGAGGTCCTGTTCCGCCGCATCGGCATCACCTTCGCGGTCTACGGCGAAGCGGACGCCCAGGAGCGGCTCATCCCCTTCGACGTACTGCCGCGCATTCTCGCCTCCGCCGAGTGGGACATCCTGCGCGCCGGGCTCGAGCAGCGCGTCAAAGCCATCAATCTCTATATCCGCGACGTCTACACGCGGCGCGAAATCCTCAGAGCCGGCGTGGTGCCGGAAGAGCTGGTGTTCCAAAATCCGGTGTTCCGGCCGGAAATGAACGGCCAGAAGGTGCCGCATGACATCTACGTCCACATCGGCGGCATCGACATCGTGCGGGTTGATCCCGAAACCTTCTATGTGCTCGAGGACAACGCGCGCACGCCCTCCGGCGTCTCCTACATGCTGGAGAACCGCGAAATCATGCTGCGGCTCTTTCCGGAATTGTTCGCCCGCCACCGGGTGGCGCCGGTCGAGAATTATCCGGACGAACTGTTGGCGACCTTGAAGTCGGTGGCGCCGACGACCTCCAGCGCCGACCCGACGGTCGTGCTGCTCACGCCCGGCGTCTACAATTCGGCCTATTACGAGCACTCGTTCCTTGCCGACAAGCTCGGCGTGGAGCTGGTCGAAGGCCGCGACCTGTTCGTGAAGGACGACCTCGTCTTCATGCGCACGACGCAGGGACCCAAACGCGTCGACGTGATCTATCGCCGCGTCGACGACGATTTTCTCGATCCGTTGGCCTTCCGGCCGGATTCCGTGCTCGGGGTGCCGGGACTGATGTCGGTCTATCAGGCCGGCAACGTCACGCTCGCCAACGCGGTCGGCACTGGCATCGCCGACGACAAGGCGGTCTACAGCTATATGCCGGCGATCGTGAAGTTCTATCTGGGCGAGGAGCCGATCCTCAAGAACGTGCCGACCTGGCTGTGCCGCGACGCCGAGCATCTGAGTTACGTGCTCGATCACCTGGAGGAGATCGTGGTCAAGGAGGTGCACGGCTCGGGCGGCTACGGCATGTTGATCGGGCCGATGGCCGACAAGGCCACGATCGCGGCGTTCCGCGCCAAGCTCAAATCGAATCCGACGAATTTCATCGCGCAGCCGACGCTCGCGCTCTCGACCTGCCCGACTTGCGTCGAGGAAGGCGTCGCGCCGCGCCACGTCGATCTGCGTCCGTTTGTGCTGACCGGGCGCGATCGAATCCGCATCGTGCCTGGGGGCCTCACCCGGGTGGCGTTGAAGAAAGGCTCGCTTGTGGTCAATTCCAGCCAGGGTGGCGGGACGAAGGACACGTGGGTGCTGGATCGATGACGACAAGCTTGCGATATGCGGGATACGCATAGTCTCGATGCTCTCGCGCACCGCCGATAATCTCTACTGGCTCGCGCGTTACGTCGAGCGCGCCGAATATCTCGCGCGCATCCTCGAAGTGACGCAGCGCCTCACCACGCTGCCGCTCGCCTATGTCGGCTCGTCCAACGAATGGGAATCGGCGGTCGCCACCGCCGGCTGCACCCATGCATTTGCCGCCGCCTATCCGGAGGCGAACGAGGAGGCGGTCACGGACTTTCTCTGCTTCTCGACCGCCAATCCCTCCTCCATCCGCAACTGCTTCGAGATCGCCCGCACCAACGCGCGCGCGGTGCGCACTGCGCTCACGGTCGAAATGTGGGATGCCATCAACGGCACCTGGCTCGAGCTCAAGCGCTTCGGCAACGGGCCGACCTCGCGCGAGGAGTTCATGCGCTTCCTGCGCTGGGTGCAGGAATCCTCGCTGCGCTTCGATGGCTCGGCCTACCGCACCATGTTGCGCAACGACGCTTATTGGTTCTCCCGTCTCGGCGTCTACATCGAGCGCGCCGACAACACCGCGCGCATCCTCGACGTCAAGTATCACATGCTGCTGCCGGCGCACGAGCGCGTCGGCGGGCCGCTCGACTATTTCCAGTGGTCCGCGATCCTGCGCTCGGTGTCGGCGCTGACCGCCTATCACTGGGTCTATCGCGAGAGCGTGAAACCTTGGCTGATCGCCGACCTGCTGATCCTGCGCGATGAAATGCCGCGTTCGCTGGCGAGCTGCTACGAGAACCTCGTCCTCTACCTCGACCACATCGCCCGCGCCTACGGCCGCCAGGGGCCGGCCCAGCGCCAAGCGCGCGCGGTGCGCGCCCAGCTCGAGAACAGCCGCATGGACGAGATTTTCCAGCAGGGAATGCACGAATTCATCAGCGAATTCATCGACAACAACAACCGCCTCGGCGCCGCCATCACCGAGCAATATCTCATGTAGAGCGGGCGCTGGAGGCCGCGGACGGCCGCGGCCCGACTCGGCCGACGCCGTCCGGTATGTTCGTCCCTCGCACATCGGCTGTCCGCGCTCATGCGTATCCGCATCTCGCATCTGATCGCCTACCGCTACGGGACGCCTGCCACCAGCGTGATCCAGATGCTGCGCTTGACCCCGCGCAACCACGATGGCCAGTACGTGGCGCGCTGGCGCATCGACGTCTCCACGGATTGCCGGCTCGACCAACACGAGGACGCGTTCGGCAACATCACCCATGTGTTCACGGCCGAGGGTCCATTCAGCGAGCTTGCCGTCGCGGTCGAGGGCGAGGTCGAGACCCGCGACACACAAGGCGTCGTACGGGGCGTCGTCGAGCGCTTCCCGCCGAGCCTCTATCTGCGCACCACCGCGCTCACCACTCCCGATCCGAGTATCGCCGGCTTCGCCGCCGCGAACCGCGATGTTGCCGGTGGCGACATACTCGACCTCCTGCATCGCATGCTCGCTCGACTGCACGCGGATATGACCCGCGATCGCGCTACCTTTCGCGCTGCAATCACCGCCGCGCAGGCCTTTTCAGCCAAGCGCGGCGCGGGTCGGGACTTCGCCCATGTCTTCATCGCCGCCGCGCGCAGCCTCGGTATTCCTGCGCGCTATGTCGGCGGTTATTTCCGCTGCGACGACGAGGCGAGCGAGCACGAGGCCGGCCACGCATGGGCGGAAGCTTTCGTGCCCACCCTCGGCTGGGTCGCGTTCGATGCGGCCAACGGACTTTGCGCCACCGACGCCCACGTGCGGGTCGCCGTCGGGCTCGATGAATTGAGCGCGGCGCCCTTGCGCGGGACGCGTTACGGCGGCGCCGGCGAGGCGCTCTCGGTCAAGGTCCGCGTCGAGCAGGCGGCGCAGCAGATCCAGAACTGAGGCAGCATTGCGGGCCGGCCACCCGGCTCGGTATATAAGACCGCTGGGCAGGGAGCCGTTCGAGCGTCATGACCTATTGCTGCGGCATCTTGGTGCGCGACGGTCTCGTGATGTTCGCCGACACCCGCACCAACGCTGGCGTCGACAACATCGCGACCTTCCGCAAGCTCCACATCTTCACCCGTCCTGGGCAGCGCATCATGGCGATCGCCTCGGCCGGCAACCTCTCCATCAGCCAGTCGGTGGTCAGCATCCTGCGGGAGGGCTGGGAAAATCCCGAGACCGGCGAGACCGAGACGCTGATCAATGCGCCCACCATGTTTCAGGCGGCGCAGCGCGTCGGTCATATCGTCCGGCAGCTTTACGACATCGAGGGCAAGGCGCTCGAAGCCTCGGACGTGAAATTCGACGTCTCGTTCCTGCTGGGAGGTCAGATCAAGGGCGAGCGGCCGCGGCTGTTCATGCTCTACTCCGCCGGCAATTTCATCGAATGCACCCAGGACACGCCCTATCTGCAGATCGGCGAGCACAAATACGGCAAGCCGGTGCTCGATCGCGCCATCACCTACGACATCGACCTCTACGATGCGCTCAAGGTCGGGCTGGTCTCGGTCGACTCCACCATGCGCTCGAATCTCAGCGTCGGCCTGCCCATCGACCTCCTGATCGCGCGCCGCGATGTCTGCGACGCCGAACTCAACTTTCGGATCGAGCCGGGGGAGCCGTATTTCCACGACCTGCGCGAACGCTGGTCGGCGGCGCTGCGGGCCGCTCACGCCGGAATTCCCCGTCCGCCCTACAAGAACATCCGCTGAAGGCGCAGCGCGAGCCCGGCTTGGGGGCATCGCAAGCGTCTGCAGTTCAATGATTTGAACCGCGAGGAGGAACCCTGATGGCTGCGTTGCAAAAAGTCGCTGTTGTCACCGGCGCCGGGACCGGCATCGGCAAGGCCGTTGCGCTGGCGCTGATGAAGGAGGGCTACGCCGCCGTATTCGCGGGGCGGCGAAAGGACAAGCTCGAGGAGGCCGCGAGCGAGGGCAAGGCGAGCGGCGCAAAAAGCCTCGTCGTTCCCACCGACGTGAGCGATCCGGCGGCGATCAAGGCGCTGTTCGCCAAAACCAAGGACACCTTCGGCCGGCTCGACGTCCTCTTCAACAATGCCGGCATCGGCGCCCCGGCGGTGCCGCTCGAGGACCTGCCTTACGAGACCTGGAAGCAGGTGGTCGACACCAATCTCACCGGCATGTTTCTGTGCACGCAGGAAGCGATCAGGATCATGAAGGCGCAGGACCCGCGCGGCGGTCGCATCATCAACAACGGCTCGATCTCCGCGCACGCCCCGCGCCCGCGTTCGGTCGCCTATACCGCGACCAAGCACGCGGTAACCGGGCTGACCAAATCGACCGCGCTCGATTGCCGCGGCTACAACATCTGCTGTGGACAGATCGATATCGGCAACGCGGCGACCCCGTTGACCGAACGCATGGCGCAAGGCCACGGCGTGATGCAGGCGGACGGCCGCATGGCGATGGAGGCGCGCATGAACGCCGACGACGTCGGCCGGGCCGTGGTGTACATGGCCAACCTCCCGCTCGACACCAACGTCCTGTTCATGACCGTGATGGCGAACCTGATGCCGTTCGTCGGGCGGGGATGATGCACCGCCGCTCGAAGCAATTTTGCGCCCCGCAGCCGCCTCGACGGGGCCGGCGATGTCGGCTGCGTTACGCGTGCGCGGGCGTTGCGCCGCGCTAGTCGATCAGGGTCACGCTGACTTTCGCACCCGCCTTCACCTTCGCCAGCGCCTTCACGTTGCCGATCGCCTTGGCGAAAATGTTGCATGGGCTCGCCAGCCGCGTTTCGTCACCGCGGCTGATCGGCGTGCGGCCGAAGCCGAGCGCAATCGCGTGGCCGCTCGGCCAATAGGCGACCTCGCCGGGGGTAATCACAGCGCGCGCGTCCTTCTCCACCGTGGCCTTGACCGGGATTTCGAAGTAGACCTCCTCGCCCCAGGTCAGTGCCGACGACGAGATCGGCAGCGCTGCCGCGACCGCGCGCGCAGTCGGCGTATCGAGCAGCTCGGCGTCGAGCGTGAGCGCGCCGAAATCGAAGCGAATACGTCTCATTCACGCCTCCGTTGACCGCCGCCGTTGCGTGGCGCATTTTTCACCGCCTTGCAACGGGATTGGCGACCCGCGCTCTCCTCAAGATAACACCGCACGTCGGATTTCGCTGCGTTGGCACCGCCGAGCCGCGCTTGACGAAGGGGGTCAATGGCAAATCTCCAATCGGCATTCGGCATCTTCGCCCTGCTCGCCCTTGAACTGGATCGTCAGCGAAGACCGCCGCGGCGTGGCGTGGGGGCAGGCCGCGGTCGCGCTGCTGGTGACGTTCGTTACCGCGGTCATCCTGCTCAAGGTCCCGGGCGCCACGCGCGTGTTCGCGGCGATCAACGATGCGGTCGATGCGATCGCCGCCGCAAGCAGGGCCGGCACCTCCTTCGTTTTCGGCTATCTCGGTGGCGGCCAACTTCCCTACGAGCTCAAGGTGCCGGGGGCGGAATTTGTGCTCGCGCTGCAGGCCTTGCCGATCGTGCTGGTGATGAGCGTGTTGACCACGCTCTTGTTCCATTGGCGCATCCTGCCGCCGCTCGTGCACGGCTTCTCCTGGCTGCTGGAGCGCACGCTCAAGGTCGGCGGGGCGGTCGGGCTCTCGACCGCGGCCAATATCTTTCTCGGCATGGTCGAGGCGCCGCTGTTCATCCGGCCTTACCTGGCAAGCCTCACGCGCAGCGAGCTGTTCATCGTGATGACCGGCGGCATGGCCGGCATCGCCGGCACGGTTCTGGTGATCTACGCCACTTTGCTCGGCCCGCTCATTCCCGATGCCGCGGCGCATTTCGTGATCGCCTCGGTGATGGGGGCGCCGGCCGCCATCCTGGTCAGCCTGATCATGGTGCCGGAGCGCATCGACCAGCGCACCGGCGGCGAGCGGGTCGAGGTGGCAAAGGTCGCTTCGAGCACCATGGACGCCATCGTGCGAGGCACCGCCGCCGGCCTCGAGCTTCTGCTCAATATCTGCGCCATGCTGATCGTGCTGGTCGCGTTGGTTCACCTCGCCAATGCGATCATCGGTCTCCTGCCCGCCGTCGCAGGCGCGCCGATCACGCTGCAACGCTTGCTCGGTTACGTGATGGCGCCGGTGTGCTGGCTTATCGGCGTTCCCTGGAAGGAGGCGGCGACGGCCGGCGCTTTGATGGGGATCAAGACGATCCTCAACGAGCTCATCGCCTATGTGGAGCTCTCGAAGCTGCCCTCCGACGCGCTCGATCCGCGCTCGCGGCTGATCATGCTCTACGCCATGTGTGGTTTCGCCAATTTCGGCTCGCTCGGCATCATGATCGCGGGGCTCGCCACCATGGCGCCGGAGCGGCGCGACGACGTGCTCTCGCTCGGCGTCAAGTCGATCGTGTCGGGGACGATCGCAACCTGCCTGATGGGCGCGATCGTGGGCGTGCTGACTTAAGCGCGGCGCGCGAGCGGGCGAGGTTCAGTGCAGGCGGAATTCGCCGTCGATGGAGCGGATTTCGGTCGGCCTGATCAGGCGGGCATGCGCGACCGTGACCGAATGCAACGGTCCCTCGAGCGTCTCCAGCCAGAAGGCAAGAAACTGGTTGAGGACGGGAAACCTCGGGCAGAGGTCGTAGTCCTGCCAGACATAGGTCTGCAGCAGCGACGGATGATCCGGAAGCCGATAGAGGATTTGCGCGGTGGTCAGACCGTAGCCGTCGAGCTGGTGGTCCTTGGATGCCAATTCTTTGGCGGCCAATTGCCGAGATGCCATGACGTTCTCCGACTCGGGCCTCAAGTCTGCTAGTCACCTCCCACGCAGACAAGCACAAAAATTGAATAAAGTTCCCAAAATCAAGGCGTTAGCAGCATTGTGACAGAAGTGCTGACAAACAGGTGACCGGCTCTGCCGCCGCGTGTGGGGTGCCGCCGAGGCGTGGCACTTGAATTAACCGAGTGCCAGATTTGGGTTGGCACTCCTACCCAGGGAGTGCTAAATTTTTTGGAGGTGCCTCTTGCGGGCCAAAACAGTGCCCCCTATGTCGCGCCTGGAACGAGCGGCAAAGGCTCGCCCTTTGCTGTGGTCCGCCACTGCAAAATCTCAAATTCTGTCAGAAGCTTAAGGAGGACATCATGAAGTTTCGTCCGCTTCACGACCGTGTTGTCGTCAAGCGCATCGATGCCGAAGAGAAGACCGCCGGCGGCATCATCATTCCCGACACCGCCAAGGAAAAGCCCTCCCAGGGCGAGGTCATCGCCGTTGGCCCCGGCGGCCGCGACGAGGCCGGCAAGCTCATCCCGATCGACATCAAGATCCGCGACCGGGTGCTGTTCGGCAAATGGTCGGGCACCGAGGTCAAGATCGACGGCGAAGAGCTCCTGATCATGAAGGAGAGCGACATCATGGGCGTCATCGAAGAGGGTGTCGCCAAGAAGAAGGCCGCCTGACGCAAGCGCGTCGGTTCGCCCTCACAACATCATTTCGGAGACAACAGCTATGGCTGCCAAGGAAGTCAAATTCTCGGTGGAGGCCCGCGACAAGATGCTGCGCGGCGTCGACATCCTCAACAACGCGGTTAAGGTGACGCTCGGGCCCAAAGGCCGCAACGTCGTGCTCGACAAGAGCTTCGGCGCTCCGCGCGTCACCAAGGACGGCGTGACCGTCGCCAAGGAAATCGAGCTCGAGGACAAGTTCGAGAACATGGGCGCCCAGATGGTGCGCGAGGTCGCCTCCAAGACCTCCGACGTCGCTGGCGACGGCACCACGACCGCGACCGTGCTCGCCGCCTCGATCGTCAAAGAAGGCGCCAAGTCGGTCGCCGCGGGCATGAACCCGATGGATCTGAAGCGCGGCATCGACCTCGCCGTGGAAACGGTCGTGGACGACCTCAAGAAGAACTCCAAGAAGGTCACCTCGAACGAGGAGATCGCGCAGGTGGCCACCATCTCGGCCAACGGCGACGCAGAAATCGGGCGCTTCCTCGCCGACGCCATGAAAAAGGTCGGCAACGAGGGCGTGATCACGGTTGAAGAGGCGAAGTCCCTCGAGACCGAACTCGACGTGGTCGAAGGCATGCAATTCGACCGCGGCTACATCTCGCCCTATTTCGTCACCAACGCGGACAAGATGCGGGTCGAGATGGAGGACCCGTATATTCTCATCAACGAGAAGAAGCTCTCGGGGCTGCAGGAGCTCCTCCCGCTGCTCGAATCGGTGGTGCAGACCGGCAAGCCGCTGCTCATCATCGCCGAGGACGTCGAGGGCGAGGCGCTGGCCACGCTGGTCGTGAACAAGCTGCGCGGTGGGCTCAAGGTCGCGGCGGTAAAGGCCCCCGGCTTCGGCGATCGCCGCAAGGCGATGCTGCAGGACATCGCCATCCTCACCGGCGGGCAGGCGATCTCCGAGGACCTCGGCATCAAGCTCGAGAACGTCACGCTCAACATGCTGGGCCGCGCCAAGAAGGTCACGATCGACAAGGAGAACACCACCATCGTCGGTGGCGCCGGCAAGAAGTCCGACATCGAAGCCCGCATCACCCAGATCAAGGCGCAGATCGAGGAGACCACCTCCGACTACGATCGCGAGAAGCTGCAGGAGCGCTTGGCCAAGCTCGCCGGCGGCGTCGCAGTGATCCGCGTCGGTGGTGCGACCGAGGTCGAGGTGAAAGAGCGCAAGGACCGCGTGGATGACGCCATGCACGCGACCCGCGCCGCGGTCGAGGAAGGCATCCTGCCGGGCGGCGGCGTCGCGCTCTTGCGCGCCACCGAGGCGCTCAAGAAGGTCCGTGCCCACAACGATGACCAGAAAACCGGGATCGAGATCGTGCGCAAGGCGCTCTCCTGGCCAGCCCGCCAGATCGCGATCAACGCCGGCGAGGACGGCGCCGTGATCGTCGGCAAGATCATGGAGAAGGATCAGTACGGCTTCGGCTTCGATGCCCAGTCCGGCGAGTACGGCAACTTGGTGTCCAAGGGCATCATCGATCCGACCAAGGTGGTGCGCACCGCGCTGCAGGATGCGGCCTCCGTGGCCGGCCTGCTCATCACCACCGAGGCGATGGTTGCCGAAGTGCCGAAGAAGCAGACGCCTGCCATGCCGCCCGGCGCCGGCGGAATGGGCGGGGGAATGGACTTCTGATCGCTCCGCGATTCAACCACGCTGCGAAGGCCCGGGTGCAACCCCGGGCCTTTTTCGTCGCTCACTCCGCTGGCGCCACCGCCCGCGACCGCTGCTTCTCCACCCCGTTGACGAGCACCGCGATCGCCGCCGTCGCAAACACGAAGCCGAGCGCGATGGTGGCGGTCGTCCCCAGCACGAGGTCGAAACCGCCGCGCCCGTGCAGGAACGCGATCGCCGTCACCGCTGCGCCCGCGGCGAGGAAGGTGAGGAAATAGCGCACCGCGTAGACGCGGCCGCGCCAAGCGTCGGCGGTGTAGCGGGCGATGACGAGGTCGTTGACGGTGACTTGCGCATAGATCGCCGCCATCGTCACGGCGAGCGCCACGATCAGCATCTTGCCGCTGGATTGTGCCGCCCACAGCACGCCCAGGAACTGGAGACTTGCGATCACGGCGAACAGAAGGTGGGGCGGGAATCTCTCCACCAGCCGACCGACCGCGATCTGGGCGAGCGCGCCGCACATGAACACCGCCGTCGCCAGGCCGCCGACCAGGACGAGCGGCACCTCGGAGCCGAGCCGCTCATCCACGATTTTCGGCAGCGCAACTGAGACGATGTTGAAAACGAGGCCGGCGCAGAGCGCGATCACGACGAACAGGCCGAAGATGGTCGCCGCCAAGGCGGCGCCGAGCGGAACATCGGCTGCGGTGCCGCGGCTCGCCTCCTTTCGTTTTTCGTCCGGGACGAGCCGCAGATAGACGACGGCGGTGACGATGCAGATCACGCCCGGCACCAGGAAGGCTGCGCGCCATCCCAAGCCGGCGACGAGCGCCGCTGTCGCGCCGGCGGCGAGCGCGGCGCCGAGATTGCCGCAAACGCCGTTGAAGGCGAGCGAGCGGCCGCGCACGGTCGCGTGCTGGATCAGCATGGCGGTGCCGACCGGATGGTAGATCGCCGCGAACACGCCGAGCGCCGTGAGCGCAGCGGCGAGCACGACGAGATTCGGCGCGAGGCCCGCCGCCACGAGCGAAAGGCCGCAGCCGGCGTAGAACACCGCCATCATGTTACGCCGGCTCCAGCGGTCGCCAAGCCAGCCCGCCGGCAGCGAGAACACACCAAAAGCGAGAAAGGCAGGCGTGCCGAGCGCGATCAGTTCAGCGTAGCTGCGGCCGTAAACAAGCTCGAGCCCGATCACCACCGTCGGGAAGATCAGCATCACGTAATGGTCGAGCGCATGCGCCCAATTGATGAAGCCGATGGAGAGCTTGGCTTCGCCCGCAACTGCGGACGCCGTCGCTGGAGGTGGCATGGAGCCCCAATGATCAATGCGCGCTGGCGGCGGGTGCCGCCGTCCGCGCGCATATAGCGCGATTTGCGGCGGCGTATCCATGCCTAAATCGCGGAGCAGATTCTCGCTTCTTGGCGAACAACCGCCGCGCGAACCCGCGCTCAACGAGATATGCCATTCGCGCCGGGAGGAATGGAATCGAGCTGCGGCATTTTTAATCCAGCTAATCCAGCGTGCGCCAGCTTTGGTCCTCGCAAGGCGCGCCGACGCGCAAGCGCCGCCAAGGATGATCGAGCCAACCATCATTTTGGCCAAACGAAGCCCCAGCCCTCATTTTGGCCAAACAAAGCCAGCAGGAAGAAACTTCTATGCCCTGGGCGCCCGGCCGTGCGTGGCCTTGCGTGCACTCGTCGAGGGCCACTTGAGGAGAACGAGATGGGACGGACTTTCGCTGCGTTTGTCGTTGCCGCTTCCTTGCTGGCGGCGGCCTCGTCCGAGGCTTCGGCATGGGTTTGCTTTGCAACTGGGCTCGGTTCCAGCGGACGCGCGCGCAGCTACGACATCATCGACGCCAAACTCTTCGCGCTGCGGCGCTGCGAGCGCAACAGCCCGGTGCCGATCTGCACCCTCTTGTGGTGCCGGCCCGGCGGCTGACGATCTGCCGAATGATCCGTCCCGGGCCGCGCGCCCGGGACGGATCATTTCGAGAACGCGCCCTCGATTGCGGCTTTGACGCCGACAAGCGCCTCCGGCGTGTCGACGTCGACCAGCGCGGCCTTGCCCTCGAGCGGGACTTCGAGCACCGCCTCGCTGTAGCGGCCGATGAAGTGGCGCGCGCCCACATCGCCTTCAATCGCCATCAGCTCGGGAAAGAACCGCCGCGACCACAGCACCGGATTGCCCCGCCTGCCCTCGACGGTCGGCATCACGATGAGCGCGCCGCGGTCGGGATCGAAGGCGGCGATGAGCCGGTCGATCAGGCCCGCATCGACCTGCGGCATGTCTCCCAGGCAGACGATCGCGCCGTCGGCGTCCGCCGGCACGGCGGCGATGCCAGCGCGCAGCGACGCGCCCAGCCCCTGGGCAAAGTCGGGATTGTGAACGAACTGGACCGGTAACCCCGCGAGCGCCTTCTCGACCTCTGCGCGCTCGTGTCCCACCACGACGATGACCGGATTGGCGCGCGACGCCAGCGCCTCCTCGACCACGATACGTACGAGCGGGCGGCGTGCGATCTCGGCGAGCAGCTTGTTCGGTCCACCCATGCGCGTCGAACGGCCGGCGGCGAGCACGACGGCGGCGATCCGCCGGCGGGAGGCGGCCGGCGGCTGCGCGCGCGGCTGCGGCCGCGTGACGATTTCCATCAACAGCCCGCCGACGCCCATGCCGGTGATGGCCGCGCGCGGCACGTCGAGGCCCGCCAGCAAGCGCATGAGCACCCAGTCAAAACCGTTTTCCTTCGGCGAACGCGCGCAGCCCGGTGCGCCGATCACCGGACG
>JAFAHL010000148.1 GCA_019237215.1 Hyphomicrobiales bacterium
GCGGATGCGAACCAACCAGATCGCGCAAGGAGCCATGACCAACAGTTTCGATACGATCATCATTGGCGGCGGCGCGGCGGGATGCGTGCTGGCCAACCGGTTGTCTGCGCGCTCGGGTGCGAAGGTGCTGCTGCTCGAAGCCGGACCGGACACGCCACCGGGCAAAGAGCCCGCCGACGTGCTCGATACCTACGCGACCTCGTATTACAACGACGCCTATTTCTGGCCGGACCTCAAGGTGCATTGGCGGCGCAAGGACAATTCCCCGCCGGTTCACTTTTCGCAGGGGCGCATCATGGGCGGCGGCTCCTCGGTCATGGGCATGGTGGCCTATCGTGGAACGCCGGGCGATTACGCCGAATGGGAGGCGCAGGGCGCGGCCGGTTGGGGTTGGGCCGACGTGCTGCCTTACTATCGCAGGCTCGAGAACGAGCTGGATTTTACCGGCGAGTTGCACGGCCGCGACGGCCCGGTGCCGATCCGCCGCACCAAGCCGGAAGACTGGGCGCCGCTGTCGAAGGCGGTCTACGCTTTCGCGCAAGAGCGCCAGATCCCGTTCATCGCCGACATGAACGCGGATTTCCGCGACGGCTACGGTGCGGTGCCCATGAGCAACTGGCCGCACAAGCGCGCGTCGGCGGCGATCTGCTATCTCGACGCGGGGGTGCGCGCGCGCGGCAACTTGACGATCGTCAATGGTGCGACCGTGAGCGGCTTGGTGTTCGAGGGACGCCGCGTCACCGGCGTCAGTGCCCGGATCGGCGGCAAGGCTCAGCAATTCCACGCGCGCGAGGTCATCCTCTCCGCCGGCGGCGTGCACTCGCCCGTGTTCCTGCTGCGCTCGGGCATCGGGCCGGCCGGCCATCTGCGCGATCTCGGCATCGAGGTGCGCGCGGATCTGCCAGGCGTCGGGGAAAACCTCTCCAACCATGCCGTCGTGTTCATCGGCCTGCTTCAGCATCGAGACGCTCGGCAGGCCGAATCGGTGCGGCCGCATCCGATGACCGCGTTCCGCTATTCGTCCAATCTTCCGGGGGCGCCGCGGACCGACATGTACATCAACGTGCAGTGCAAGACGTCGTGGAGCCCACTGGGCTTCCAGGTCGCCAATCTGGCGCCCACGCTGCTCAAGCCGATGGCGCGCGGCCGGATCTCGCTCACGGCGCGCGATGCCGGGCGGCCCTGCGTCGAATTCAACTTCACCGGCCACGAGCTCGACCTGAAGCGCTTCATGCAGGGCTTCCGCCGGGCGGTCGAAATTCTGGCGCACGAGAAAGTGCGCGCGATGAGCGGCGTGACGTTTCCGGTGAAGTTCACCGATCGGCTGCGGCGCCTCAACCGGATCACCCCCGCGAACAAAATTCAGAGCGCGGTCATCGCTGCGATCATCGATCTCGTGCCGCCGCTCGCCGGTCCGATCTTCTCGACGCTGGCCGATCGACGCGTCGATCTCGCGGCGCTGGTCGAGGACGATGATGCGCTGGCCGAGCACATCCGCCAAAACGTTGCCGGCACGTTTCATCCCGTGGGCACGTGCCGCATGGGCGCCGCGAACGATCGCCAAGCAGTCGTCGACGCGGCGGGACGCGTGCGCGGAATTGCTGGCTTGCGGGTCGTCGACGCCTCGATCATGCCGACCGTGCCGCGCGGCAATACCAACATCCCGACCATCATGGTGGCGGAGAAAATCTCCGCGGCCATGACGGACGAAGCGCGCGTGGCGGCGTGACGATAACGTGCGAGCGACGGTGCAAAACGATGGAGACGACACTTGTCTGACTTCAAAAAAGCCGCACCACAGAGCGAGATCGGCGCAACCAAGGCAAGCGTGCGCCTGCCTGGTCTCAACATCGAGATCGTTCACCACCAATCCCCGGACGGCGACAGCGAACAGATTTCGATCAGCCTACAGGCGGTACCGTCGTTCGAGGCATTCGGCCGCTTCCTCGAAGCAGCCAACCCCTTTGCTTTCTGGGTTCAGGCCGGCCAGCTGGCGTGGCTCCCTGGCTCGAAGCCGCGCGCGTCGCGATGCTGCCCTTTAGCTCCGCGTCTGCGCTGCCGAAGGCCGGCTCGAACGCCGTCTCACGTTTCTCGCAGGAACGGCATTCGCCATAGCGGCGCTGTAGCTGCGTTGGATCATTGCGCGGTCGCGCCCGCCCGCGCACGCGTGATCGTTTCCCACACCCGTGAGGGCGTCGCGGGCATGTCAATGTGATCGACCCCGAGCGGCTCGAGCGCATCGATGAGCGCGTTGATGACTGTCGGCGGCGCGCCGATGGTCCCGGACTCGCCGATGCCCTTGACCCCGAGTGGATTGGTCTTGCAGGGCACTTCCTCCAATTCCGCCTCCACGTTCGGCATCGTGTCGGCGCGCGGCATGCCGTAGTCCATGAAGCTGCCGGAGAGCAGTTGCCCGGATTGGCGATCGTAGACTTGGTGCTCCAGCAGCGCCTGCCCGAGGCCCTGCACGACCCCGCCGTGAATTTGTCCGCGCACGATCATCGGATTGAGAACGCGACCGAGGTCGTCGACGACGAAATAACGGTCGATCACCACCTCGCCGGTCTCCGGATCCACCTCCAACTCGCAGACATGCGAGCCGTTGGGATGACTGGGCGGATTGGGGCTGAAACTGCCGCTCGCCTCGAGACCGACGCCGAACTTGTCGGTGAGGGGTCCCATCGGCGCATAGGCGGCTTTGGCAACGTCCATGATGGTGATCGCCTTGTCGGTGCCGACGACGCGATATTGGCCGTCCTTGAACTCGATATCGGCCGCGTCCGCCTCCATCAGCGCGGCGGCTAGCACCTTGCCCTTCGCGATGATGGTTTCGCTCGCCGCCTTCAGCGCATTGCCTCCGACGATCGCGCTGCGGGCGCCGTAGGTGCCGCGGCCGATCGGCACCTGGGCGGTGTCGCCTTGCACGTAGCGGATGTCTTCGAGCGGGACGTCAAGCCACTCGTGCACCAGCTGCGCGAACACAGTGGCGTGCCCTTGGCCGTGCGAATGCGTCCCGCCCAATATAGTGAGCGTTCCGCCGGGATCGAAGCGCAGATCCATCCGGTCGTTGAAGATGCCGCCGAACTCGATGTAGTAGCTCACCGCGCGGCCGCGCAGCTTGCCGTTCTTTTGCGAGGCTTTCTTTCGTGCCGCAAATCCCTTCCAGTCGCTGAACTCGATGCACTTGTCCATGAGGCGCTGGAACTCGCCGCTGTCGTAGTTCCACAGCGTGGGCGTCGCGTAGGGGAGCTTGCTCGGCGGGATCAGGTTGCGGCGCCTGATCTCGGCGGGGTCCATGCCGATGGTCCGCGCGGCGTGCTCGATCAGCCGCTCGGTGAAGTAGGCCGCCTCCGGGCGTCCGGCGCCGCGATAGGGCCCGCTCTGCGAGGTATTGGTGAACAAGCCCTGCGACAGAATGTGCATGGTCTGGATGTCGTAGGCTTCCGGAATGAAGCGCACCGAGAACGCTCCCGCCGCGAGCGCCGCGCCGACGAAATAGGCGCCGAGCTGGAACAGGCATCTTGCCCGCAGCGCCAGAATCTTGCCGTGCTCGTCGAGCGCGAGCTCGCCGTAATAGACGGTCTCGCGACCGCAATGGTCGGTCAGCATGCTTTCCGACCTGCTCGCCACCCACTTCACCGGGCGGCGCAGGCGGCGCGACGCCCAGAACACCAGCGCGTCGTCGGGAAACGGGTTGCCCTTGAGGCCGAAGCCACCGCCGACATCGGGAGCAACGACGCGGATACGATTTTCCGGCACGTGGAAGATGTGCGACATTTCCATGCGCACGCCGTGCGGGTTCTGCGAAGCGGTGTAGAGCGTGTAGGAATCGTCGGCGGCGTTGTAGTCGCCAATGGCCACCCGCGGCTCCATGGCGACCGGGGAAAGCCGGTTGTTCTCGACCCGCAGCTTCACCACGTGCTTGGCCTTGGCGAAGGCAGCGTCGGTCGCATCCTTGTTGCCGAACATGAGGCGGAACCCGACGTTGCCTTGTGGGCAATCCTCCCAGACTTTGGCGGCGCCGTCCTTGGCGGCGTCTTCGAGGTTCACCACCGCTGGCAGCGGCTCATAGTCGACCTCGACCAGCTCGGCGGCATCGCGCGCTTCACTCAGCGTCTCGGCGACGACGAACGCGACGCGGTCGCCGACGAAGCGCACCTTGTCGGCATTGAGCACCGGCTGGAACGTACGATGGCCCTTGGGAGCGCCGAAGTCTTCGGGCATCAGGTGGGCGGTGAAGCTGCCCAGTTTTTCCGCCACCACGTCGGCGCCGGTGAGCACGCAGAGCACGCCTGGCGCGGCCTTGGTCTTGGCAACGTCGATGCGCTTGATGCGGGCGTGCGCGTGCGGCGAGAGCACCGTCACCCCGTAGCATTGTTCGGGCAAGCTGATGTCGTCGACGTAGCGCCCTTGTCCGAGCAGGAAACGCTGGTCTTCCACTCGCCGCACAGCTTGTCCGATGCCGAACTTGGCCATGTCCGCTTAGCCTTCTGGTCACGATGTGATGGGTTCCGCCTGAATGTTAGTGGAGACGCGGCGCTCACGCCAGCACAGCCCGGGGTCCGGCGAGCGTCGGAAAATCGCCGGTTCTCGCGCCCGGCGCGACCGCATCTCGCCATCTGCGCCGCTATTGGTTGAGCCACCGCCGCATGAAGCCGAGCAGCCCCTGCGGCATGAAGATCACCATGGCGATGAAGATCACGCCCACGGGAATGAGGTAGAATTCAGTGAAGAAGCGCGAGAAGGTCTCGCGCAGCAGCAGAAAGAAGGCGGCGCCGACGATCGGTCCGACCAGCGTGCCGATGCCGCCCATCACGTTGAAAATCACCGTTTCGCCGGAAACCAGAAAGTAGACGAAGTCGGGCGCCGCGAAGCGGTTTTGAATGGCGTAGAGCACGCCGGCGAGGCCCGCGAACAAGCCGGAGAGCATCACCGCCACGATCTTGTAGCGCTCGACAGCATAGCCGATCGCGCGGGTGCGGCCCTCGTTCTCGCGGATCGACTGCAGCACCATGCCGAACGGCGACTGCGTGATGCGCCGCAGGATCAGATATGACGTCGTGACCACGGCGAGCACGAACCAGTGCAGCGTCTCGGAGGAGAATGGGACCGAGAACAGCCCCGGAATGCCAAGCGCCGGCCGGCTGAAGGTGAGTCCGTTCTCGCCACCGGTCAGGTCGGTCCAGGTGAAGATGATGACGTAGAAGATCTGCGAGAAAATCAGCGTGGTGATCGCGAAGTAGATGTCGCGCAGCCGCGTGCTGAAATACGCCACGAATAGCGCTATTCCCGCCGAGCCGATGAGCCCATAGACGATCGCCAGCCACAGATTGGGCGGCTTGACCATCAGCAGCGCCGCCGCCGCGCCGTACATGCCGAGGCCGAAGAACGCCGAATGGCCGAACGACACCATCCCCGTGTAACCGATAAGGATGTCGGAGGACATGGCCAGCAGACCCCAGATCAGGATCTCCGTCAGGAAGCGGCGCCAGAACTCCGGCAGCACCAGCGGCGCCACGATCAGCAGCGCCAGGATGATCGAGAACCCGGTCCAGTAGATGGTCGTCGAGCGCTTGCTCATTTCGGCGTCGGAACGAAGAGGCCGGTCGGCCGGAACAGCAGGGTGAGAATGAGGACCACGAAGGAGACGATCACCGCCTGTGCCGGGCTCACCCAGATCGAGGCGTAAGCCTCCAGCAGGCTGATGAAGATGGAAGCGGCGATGGAGCCGCCCAGGCTTCCCATGCCGCCGACGACCACCACGATGAAGGCCTTCAATATCCAGTCCACCCCCATGGCGTGGTTGACGCCGACGAGCGGGCCGAAGAGCACGCCGCTAGCGGCGGCCATGCCCGCGCCGATGGCGAAGACCGTGGTGTAGACCCATGACACCGGGATGCCCATGGCCTCGGCCATGACGCGATCCTGCGTGGTGGCGCGGATCCAGATGCCGTAGGTGCCGTATTTGAGGAACAGCCAGAAGGCGCCGATGATGGCGGCCGAGAGCCCCGCGATCAGCACCCGGTACCACGGGTATTCGAGGTAGAACAGCGTGAACTGGCCGGTGAAGGGCTCCTGAATCTTGCGCGCCACCGGGCCGAATTGCCACAGCGCGTAGTTCTGCATGACCAGTGAAATGCCGAAGGTGGCGAGGATGGTGGTCAGAGGATCGCGGCCGATCAGCGGACGCAGCGTCGTGATCTGCAGGGCCGCGCCGATCAGCGCCACGATCAGCGTGGCGAGCAGGAGCGCAAGCCAGAAACTGCCGGTCGCCGCCAGCACGACCACGCCCATATAGGCGCCGAACATGAACAGCTCGCCATGGGCGAAGTTGACCACGTCCATGATGCCGAAGATCAGCGT
>JAFAHL010000311.1 GCA_019237215.1 Hyphomicrobiales bacterium
AAGGCGGACGAGACCGCCATCCTGCTGGTCGACTTCCAGGCCAATTTCGTTTCGCCCGACGGCGCCTGGTACGGCAAGTTCGCCGAACACTACAAGAAGACGCGCATGCTCGACCGCATCGTCGAGCTCGTCCGCAAGGCGCGGGCCAAAGGCGTCCTCGTCGTGCACATCACCGAGGGCTACACCTCGGACTATCGCGAGCTCGATGCTTCCAATCCAGGCATGTTCCACCGCGGGCAGATCGGCCGCGGCGCCTGGAAGGTCGGCTCGAAGGAAGCCGCCTACTACGAGCCGCTGAAGCCCTCGCCGGAGGATCGCGATCTGGTTCTGCCGCCGCGCAGCCAAGCCAGCGGCTTTGGCGGAACCGGATTGAGCGAGATCCTGCGCGCGAAGGGCATCAAGAACGTCGCGGTGGCCGGCTTCACCAGCGACGTGTGCGTCTACGCAACCGCCTTGTCGGCCTACGATCTCGGCTTCCACGTCTATGCCTTGCGCGAGGGCATGGTCGGCTTCTTCGACGGGATGGCCGAGCAGATGGTCAACTTCGTCTATCCCATGTGGTCGCAGGTCATCGACAACGACGAGTTCGACAACATGATCGAGGCGAGCCCGGCGGCGTCGCGCAAAGCATCGGCGCAGTAGCTCCTTTGCGCAAGATCGAGCTGAAGTAGCAAAATTCGACAAGCCCTGTCGCCGGGCATCGCTGTATCTCGCGCCGATGACGCCACGAGCGATCATCGGGGACAATCGCGCGGCTAATCACAGCGGCGTGGCCGGCAAGCCCCAAAAAAGACGCGGATGCCCGCAACAAGCGCGGGCATCGCGGGCGGGGCGGAGTTCCCTCTTTCCAGGATTTCCCGCCCAAGGGAGCGCGATCCATGGCCAAGGTCGTCTTCACGCCCAACATCCAGCGGCACGTGGCACTGCCCGAGGCCGAAGCCTCCGGCCATACCGTACGCGACGTTCTCGAAACCGTTTTTGCCGACAACCCGCAGGCGCGCGGTTACGTGCTCGATGACCAGTCCGGACTGCGCAAACACATGACGATCTTCGTCGATGGCCGGATGATCCGCGATCGCGCGCGATTGTCCGATGCCGTGGGCGAGTCGAGCACGGTCTACGTCTTTCAAGCCCTGTCAGGAGGCTGATGAATGAGTGACACCCTTCTCGTTTCGACCCGCAAAGGTCTGTTCACCGTCGCGCGCAAGGCGACGCAGTGGGAGATCACGGCGGTCGAGTTTTTGGGGGACAATGTCACCCTCGCGCTGAGCGACCGTCGCGACGGGCGGCGTTATGCGGCACTCGACCACGGTCATTTCGGCGTCAAGCTTCACCGCTCGACAGCGAACGGGTGGGAGGAGATCGCCGCGCCGACCTATCCGCCCAAACCGGAGGGCTACGAGGAGCACGACATGTGGGGCCGGCCGCTGAATTGGAGCACGGCACGCGTCTGGGCGCTCGAGGCCGGTGGCCGCGACGAGCCCGGCGTCATTTGGTGTGGGACGCTGCCGGGCGGGCTGTTCCGTTCGAGCGATGGCGGGCAGAGTTGGGACATGATCCGCTCGCTCTGGGATCACCCCAAGCGCAAGCAGTGGATGGGCGGCGGCGCTGACCTGCCCGGTATCCATTCGATCTGCGTGGACCCGCGCAATTCGCGGCGCGTGTGGATTGCGGTTTCGACCGGAGGTATCTGGTTCACCGAGGATGGCGGCGCCAGCTGGACGCTGCGCGGCGAAGGCATGCGGGCCGAATACGCTCCCCCCGAGCAGACCCACGACCCCATTGCCCAGGACGTCCATTGCCTCGTGCAATGTCCGGCGGCGCCCCAGCGCATGTGGGTGCAGCACCACAACGGCATTTTCATCTCCTCCGACGAGGGCAAGACGTTCACGGAGATCACCGGCGTCGAGCCATCGGCGTTCGGCTTTCCGGTCGTGGTGCATCCGCGGGAGCCCGACACCGCGTGGTTTGTCCCTGAAATCAAGGATGAGAAGCGTATCCCGCGCGGGGGCAAGCTGGTCGTGACGCGCACGCGCGACGGCGGCAAAACCTTCGATGTCCTGACCAAGGGCCTGCCGCAAACGCACGCATACGATGTCGTGTATCGCCATGCGTTCGTGCTCGATGAGGGCGGCGAACGGCTCGCCTTCGGCTCGACGACAGGCGGCCTCTGGGTAAGCGAGGATCAAGGCGACAGCTGGACCGGCGTGACGCACACGCTGCCCCCGGTCTATGCGGTGCGCTTCGCATGACGCGGCGCAGGCGTCACCTGACAGACTGCCTTCGAACGTCCGTTATGCGAGGCTGCGGCGATAGTTGGTCGGCGTTTCGCCGGTGTATTTGCGAAAGGCCGCGGTAAACGAGCTTGTCTCGCTAAATCCGACATCAAATCCAATCTCCGTCACCGACAGCTTGTGCTCTGCCAGCAGGATTTTGGCCCGCTCGATCCGCCGGCTGGTCAGATATTGGTGCGGCGGCATGCCGAACGATTGCTTGAATGTACGAGAAAAATGGTAGGGGCTGAGCTGCGCCAGTCCGGCCAAAGACAAGATTGAGATCTCGTCGGCAAGGTGCTCTTCGATGTATTGCGTCACCTTCTTTTGCTGCCCCGATGCAAGTCCCCGGCTGCAGCTGGATCGTCCAATGCCACGACCCGCAGGGCGCCATGTTTGCGATGATGGGACCGAAACGCTGATCGACTCGCCCAGCCCTTGCGGTGCGCGGTCACGGCAAGGGCCACGGACGATAGCTAGCCAACCAGGAGCAGAACGCCACTGGGCGCTCACTAAACATCATGATGGATTGGCGTGAACAGCCCGATGTATTGTTTGAGCGTGAGCCGGAACGGCCATCCCGCGTCGGGCTTTGAATGCTGCAGGATGGCGTTGAGGCCCTCCAACAAATCGCTGAGTTCGTTGGGCGTGAACGCCCAGCGGTCCGCTTCCG
>JAFAHL010000383.1 GCA_019237215.1 Hyphomicrobiales bacterium
TCTTGCCCGCCGTCATGTCGACGTGCAGCGACATGTTCTCGGATGTCGCCGCCACCCAGCCTTCACTGGCGTGGAAGAGCTGCTCGAAAAAGTGCATGCGCTTGGCGTCGTAGTCGAGCAACTGGAACGTCGCCCGCACCGGGTCGCTGGCATGGAGCTCGCGCAGGTAGCGCACGTGCACCTCGGCGGTGAAGCAGGACAGTTTGCGCGTCTTGACGTAGTCGAGGCCGCAGCCGATGAGCTCGAAAGCCTCGTCCACCGCGCGGTCGAACAGCACGTTGTAATAGGCCATGTTGAGGTGGCCGTTGTAGTCGATCCAGGCGGGCTCGACCCGCATCGGCGAGGAGACGAAGGGGGCGAAGAACACCGGTTCGAGATCGCGACGGTCGAGCATGGGGGCGACCTTACGCTGGGCCGCGCCGCGCCGTCCACCTCCCGAATCCACTTGCGAAAGCCCGATTTTAAGCCCACCTCCCGATGCTGCCGGTCCCGCGCAAGAATGCGAGAGGCGCCATGGGATTTAAGATGTCCTCCTTCGTGAACTTGAGCTGGCTGTCGCCGATCTTCGCCCAGGCGTCCGAGCGGCTCAATCTCGGCGAGCTTGCCGGCGGTGCCACGGTTTGGCTCGCGGTGACGGGTTTGAGCCGCTCCGGCAAGACCGTCTTCATTACCAGCCTGATCCACAATCTCTTGAGCTGCGCGCACAATCCCAACCGCATGCCGCTGCTCGGCGTCGTCGGCGAGCGCCGCCTGATCGCCGCCACCGTGGAAGGCGCGGGGGCGAACCGGCTGCCGCGGTTTGCGTATCTGAGCAATATCGAGAAGATGGCGATCCCGGACTGGCCGGCGCGCACCGCCGACATCAGCGAGATCGGGATCGAAATGCGCTTCGCGCCGGCCGGCACGCTGGGCAAGCTTCTGAGCGGGATCACCGGCAGCCCCGCGAGCTTGACCATCAGGATCGTCGACTATCCCGGCGAGTGGCTGCTCGACCTCCCGCTGCTGGCGCAGGGCTATGCCGAATGGTCGCGCGCGACGCTGCGGTCGCTGCGCAAGGGCGTGCGCGCCGAGATCGCGCGCGACTTTCTCGGCTTTGTCGCGGAGCACCGGGCCGACGCGACTGCGAGCGAGGAGGTCGCGAAGCAGGCGCATGATCGCTACTGCGCCTATCTCCTCGAAGCGCGCGACCGCCACGGCCTGAGCTTTCTTCAGCCCGGCCGGTTTTTGTGCCGCGGCACGCTCGGTGAGGTGCCTTACCTGTGGTTTGCGCCGCTCGAGATCGCCGAGGGCGTCGACACGTTTGCGCCCCATACGCTCGGCGCGCTGATGGCGGAGCGCTTCGAAGTCTACAAGCGAGAGCAGGTGGCGCGGTTCTACCAGGATCATTTCCGGCAATACTCGCGCCAGATCGTGCTCGTCGACGTGTTGCGGGCGTTGCTGGCCGGTCGCGACGCCTTCGACGACACGCGGCTCGCGCTCGACGCCATGCTCGAGAGCTTTCGCTACGGGCACGGCGGCATCCTCTCCAAGCTCTTGCTCGGCCCGCATATCGACAAGGTGCTGTTCGCCGCCACCAAGGCCGATCACGTTCCCGACATCCAACGCGACCATCTCGCGGCGTTGCTGCGCAACATGGCGGCGTTCCCCGCGCTCGAGCTCCGAAGCAGCAACGCGCAGTTGGATGTGACGGCGCTCGCCTCCGTCATCTCGACGGCGGAAGATACGCAGGAGATCGACGGGCAGCGCCTGCAGGTGGTGGTCGGCCGGCCGGTCGGAAGCAAGACGCAGTCGAAGTTCTTCGTCGGCAATGTTCCGATCCGTCCGCCGCGCGCCGACGCCTGGGGCTCGCCTTTCCTCAATGTGCCGGTGTTCGAGCCGCCGGCCATCGATCCCTCGCCGGTCGATGGGATCGCCCACATCAACCTCGACCTGGCGCTCGAGTTTCTGCTCGGAGACCGGCTGCGATGAGCCATCAAACCGACCCTGGCGCTGCGCCGATGGCGCGCGTGATCGAGGTCGACGCGGCGGAGGACCGCGCCCCGCGCCGGCCGTTGGCGCCCCGCATCATCCCGACCGAGCGCACCGAGCCCGTCACGCCGAGCGAGCCGGCGCCGGTGGTGGTTGTCACGCCCGACGCGCCACGTCGGCGCGATCGTGTCATGACCTTCGGACTCGCGGGGGTGGCGGCGCTGTTCGTCGGCTGGCTGGCGGTCGACGCCGTCGGCTGGATTGCCGCCGCATTCGAGCGCAGCACGGCCTTGGGCATGCTCGCGGCAATTGCCGTGACGGCGGGAGTGGCCGGCGCCGGCGCGGTGATCGCGCGAGAACTGGGCAGCCTGTTCCGGCTCAGGAGCGTTGAGGCGATCCACCGTCAGCTCGCCGACCAGCGGGCCCTGCCGACGGATGCCCGCAAGGCCATCGCGGCGGTGCTGGCGGTCGTGCCGCGCGAGCACGAGATCGACGCCGGCGTCGAGGCGTTTCAGCGCCAGGTCCAGCTTCACCATGCGACGGCGCAGCAGATCGAGATTTTATCGCGCACGGTCATGAAGCCGCTCGACCGCCGCGCCGAGGCGCATGTTCGCACCGCGGTCGTGCGCGCCTTCGGCATCACTGCCATCAGCCCCACCAGCTTGACCGATGCCGTCTTCTTCCTCGCCTGCGGCGTGCGCATGGTGCGCGCCATCGCCGCCTCGTACGGGCACCGGCCGACCGCCGCCACCACCATCCACCTGCTGCGGCGGCTCGTGCTCGAGGCCGGCAAATTGGGAGCCGTCGACATCGCCAGCGCTTCGCTGGTGCAGCATCTCGGCGGCGCGGTGACCGAGCGGTTGGCAACCAGCGCCGCGGACGCCCTCTACGCCGCCTATCGCATGGCGCGGCTCGGCATCATCGTGATGGACCTGTGCCGCCCGATCCCGTTCCAGGAAAACGAGGTTCCCAGCGTGACCTCGCTGGTCGGCAACGTGCTGCGGCGGCGTTCGGATGCGCTCGTTTCGTCGAATTAACGCTCCTTAACGCGGCCAAGTCTGAATGCGGTCAAGCCGACGGTGGGCGCGACGGCGCGTTTTTTTCACAGTCCGGTGGCGCGTTTTTTCACGGTCTGGTGATCGGATTTCGGTCGGCAGGAACCTTCCCCCGGCCAACGAATTTACCTCCCAAGCGTGATTTCAGGGGATAGCCATGACTGCCATCACCCGGACGGGATGCGCGTCGCCCGCGCAAGCGGTGGCGCGCGATACTTCATCGGACGAAACCTTGATCGGGCGGATCGCCGGCGGCGATCAACCCGCGATGCGAACGTTGTTTGCGCGGCATCGTGTGCCGATATACCGCTGGCTGCTGCGTATCGTGCACGACGAGACGCTGGCCGAAGACCTCCTGAGCGACGTGTTTCTCGACGTCTGGCGCAAAGCCGCCGCGTTCGAGGGCCGGTCTTCGGTTTCGACCTGGCTGCTCGCGATCGCCCGCCACAAAGCGCTCTCGGCCCGACGCGGTCGCAGCGATGCGGAACTGGACGCGCGGATCGCAACCACCCTCGTGGATCCCGCGGACGATCCGGAGGCAGCGCTGCAGAAGAAGAACCGAAGCGAATTGCTGCGCAACTCGTTGGCCGAGCTGTCGCCGGAGCATGGCGAGGTGATCGACCTCGTCTACTACCACGGCAAGTCGGTCAAAGAGGTCGCCGATATCGTCGGCATCGGCGAGGCCACGGTCAAGACGCGCATGTTCTATGCGCGCAGGAAGCTGGCGGACCTGGTCGCGGCGGCGTAGCGCTTCGGTCGGCAAGGAGTACAAGCGCTACCGCGCCCGGGCCGGGATGCTCATTCCGTTTCGGCGCAAGTGGTCCTGAAGGCGCAGCGCGGATCGTAGGTGGACGGCGCCGGCAAGTGCTTTGCCGGCGCCGTTGCGCTAACATGCCGACGCGACGTGAGTTGGCGATGGCAATGGTGCAGGAAAAGTCGGACCAGATCACGCGCCGCGATCCCAACGCGATCGAGGCGGTTGTTGCCGCGCTGGCGGCGAAATTCGGCAACCGGCTGGTCACCTCGCGGGCGGTGCGCGAGCAGCACGCCAACACCACGAGCTGGATCGCGAACGAGCCGCCCGACGCGGTGGTGTTCCCGCAGGCGACCGACGACGTGCAGGACATCGTGCGCATCTGTGCCAAGCAGCGCGTCCCGGTCATTCCCTTCGGCACGGGCACCTCGCTCGAAGGCCACATCAACGCGCCCTATGGCGGCGTGTCGATCGATTTTCGCGACATGAACCGCGTGCTGGCGGTGAACGCGCAGGATCTCGATTGCGTGGTCGAGCCGGGCATCACGCGCAAGCAGCTCAACGAGCATTTACGCGATCAAGGCCTGTTCTTTCCGCTCGATCCCGGCGCCGACGCTTCGCTCGGCGGCATGGCCGCGACGCGTTGCTCCGGCACCAATGCGGTGCGCTACGGCACCATGAAAGACAACGTGCTGGCGCTCAAGGTCGTGCTGGCGAACGGCGAACTGATGACCACCGCGCGCCGCGCCAAGAAGTCGTCGGCCGGCTACGATCTGACCCGGCTGATCGTCGGCGCGGAAGGCACGCTTGGCGTCATCACCGAGCTCACGCTCAAGCTCTCCGGCATTCCCGAGGCGATCTCGGCCGGCGTGTGCCCGTTCCCCTCGGTCGAGGCGGCCTGCAACGCGGCGATCGGCACGATCCAGTCCGGCGTCCCGGTGGCGCGCATCGAGCTGCTCGACGAGCTGCAGGTCAAAGCCACCAATCTCTACTCCAAGCTGGCGCTGCCGGAGCTGCCGATGCTGTTCGTCGAGTTCCATGGCTCCCCCGCGGGTGTCGCCGAGCAGGCCGAGCGTTTCGGCGAGATCGCGCGCGATCTCTCCGGCGGTCCGTTCGAATGGGCGACCAAGCCCGAGGACCGCTCGCGCCTGTGGCAGGCACGGCACGACGCCTACTGGGCGGCGCGCGGCTTGCGGCCCGGCGCGCAGGCGCTGGCCACCGATGTCTGCGTGCCGATCTCACGCCTGGCGGAATGCGTCACCGCGGCCCAGCGTGAGATCGCCGAGCTCGGCCTGGTTGCGCCGATCCTGGGCCACGTGGGCGACGGGAATTTCCATCTCAGCTTGCTGGTCGACATGAGCGATGCGGCGGAGGTCAAGGCCGCGAAGACCTTGTGCGAGCGGCTGGTCGAGCGCGCACTCGCCATGGACGGCACGTGCACCGGCGAGCACGGCGTCGGGCAGGGCAAGATGAAATACCTCGCGGGCGAGCTGGGAGGCCCCGCGCTCGCGGCCATGGCCGCCATCAAGCGCGCGCTCGATCCGGACGACATCATGAATCCGGGGAAAATCGTGGCGATATGAATCGACGCGAAATCGTGCCGCTCGCATCCGCCGCCCGCGCTGAAGATCGATCCGCGGCTCGCGCGCCGGCGAAGCCGTCCGGCGCGTTCGAATTTCGCCGTAAGTTATTGGCCGCGGACATAGATTTGCCGTCAACGCGCCCGATATTACCGGTCGCTGGGGGCGCGGGGTCGCGGGATCACGGGCACAGCCGGCCGCCGTTATGATCCGGCCACACAAATCGTGCTCAACTCGTTGGTGACCAGGCTTTTTCCGAGGCCTGCGCACCGCCCGGTGCGAAGGATTTCGGCCGGACCTGGGGTGGAGACGGCGTGCAGACGACCCTGCTCGGTGTCGCGATTGCGCTCATCCTGGCGCTGGTGACGGCGCTGGTAGCGCCGCTTTTCATCGATTGGGGCAGCTATCGCGGCGAGTTCGAGACCAGAGCCCGCCGCCTGACGGGGCTCGACTTCCGCGTCACCGGGGCCATCGACGCCCGCCTCCTTCCGACCCCGACCGTGGTGCTGGAGGGCATCGAGTTCGGCCGGCCGGAAGAGGGCAGCAAGGTGCGCGCGCGCTTGTTGCGCATCGAATTCGCGCTGGGGGCGCTGGCGCGCGGCGAATGGCGCATTGCCGAGGCCCGCTTGGAAGGCCCCGAGTTCACGGCCGGGCTCGACGGCTCAGGCCGCTTGGCTTGGCCGGTCCCCAAGCTCGGCTTCGATCTGGAAGGGGTGTCGATCGCGCGGCTGCAAATCCAGGACGGCCGCGCCAGCCTCGCCGACGGGGCGATCGACGCCGGTGTCGTGCTCGACCAGTTGGAGTTCACGGGCGAAGTGCGCTCGCTGGCGGGGCCGGTCAAAGGCGAGGGCTCCTTCGTCATCGCCGGCCAGCGTTATCCCTATCGCCTCGCCACCAGCCGAATCGCGGAGGACAGCGGCGCCAGGGTGCGCTTTGCGGTCGATCCGATCGATCAGCCGCTGGCCGCCGAAGCCGACGTCACGGTTTGGATCGAGCGCGGCATGCCGCGCTTCGAAGGCAGCGTCCAATTCGCGCGCGCGGTCGGCCGTGCGCCCGCGGGCGCGCAGTCGCTCATCATCGAACCGTGGCGCGTGAACAGCCGCATCAAGGGAGACAGCGCAAGCGCAGCGTTGGAGCAGATCGAATTCCAATACGGTCCGGACGACAGGGCCATCAAGCTCAGCGGCGGCGCCAATCTGACCTTCGGGGCGCAGCCGAAGGTGAGCGGCGCGTTGTCGTCGTCGCAGATCGATCTCGATCGGTTGCTGGCGTTGCCGCAGGAGGTGCGCCAGCGTCCGCTCGCCGCCGTCAAGACGCTGGCCGATTCTGTGATCGTGGCGACGCGGCTGCCGATCCCCGCGGCGCTGAGTATCAACGCCGAGAACGTCATGCTCGGCGGCGCAGCGCTGACGCGCGTGGGTGCCGACCTGACGGTCGATGCCGATGGCGTGGACATCAAGAGCCTGGAATTGCGCGCGCCCGGCATGACCCAGATGCGCGTCGGCGGACGTCTGGGCACCACCGCGACGGGCGTGCAGTTCGTGGGATCGAGCAGGCTGGAGGCCAACGATCCGCGCGCGCTCGTCGCTTGGCTGACCGGACGCGGCGATGAGCAGGCCGCGTCCGTCGGTCCGTTGCGCGTCGGCGGCGATGTTGCCCTCGGCAGCGACGCGGTCACGCTCGAGGGGCTCAAGCTCGAGTTCGATCGCATGACCGTCGCCGGACGTTTGGCCTATGCCTGGGCGAGCGACGATCGGCCGGCGCGGCTCGACCTCGCGCTCACCGCGCCGGAAATCGATTTCGACCGTGTCCACGCCGTTGCCAAGGCCGTGCTCGGCTCAACGACCTTCGACTGGCCGCGCGAAGGCGCACTCTCGCTCAAGATCGGCCGCGCGTTTGTGGCCGGCGTCGAGGCGAAGCAGATGGACGTCAGCATGCGGGCCGATGCGAACGGATTCGAGATCGAACGGTTCGCCATCGCCGATTTCGGCGGAGCGGGCCTGGCGGTCAAAGGCCGCATCGATAGCAAGACGCAATCACCGCGCGGCGTGGTGGCGCTGGACCTCGACGTGCGCGCCCTCGACGGCGTGATGGCGCTGCTGGAGAAACTCGCTCCGCAGACGGCCGAGCAGCTTCGCCGCGCGGGCGGGCGTTTGACTCCGGCCGCATTGCGGGCCTCGCTGTCGGTTGATCCCGCAACGGCGGGCAGCGCCAATGCCAAGTTCAAGATCGAGGGCCGCGCCGGCAGCTTCCGGGTGGCGCTGCAAGGCGACGCGGGCACCGCCAGCGACGCCTTCAAGCTCGAAAACCTCGCAGCACTCGCCGCGGCCAAGCTCAACCTCAACGGGCGCCTTGATGCCGACGATGGTGCAGCCTTGATCGAACTCATGGGGCTCGACCGTTTCATCGCGGTCGACAAGCGGCCGGCACGGCTGGTGGTGGCGGCGAAAGGGCCGCTCGACGGCGACCTCGGGGTCGACGTTCAGCTCGCTGCGGGGGCGCTCAATGTCGCGACCAAAGGCACGATCCGTGTTCCGGTGCGTGCGAGCCCGAGCGCCGAGCTCAATCTCAAGGTCACGAACGCGAACATCCGCTCACCGCGGCAGGCGGCGGGCCGCGCGAGCGAACTGCTGCCCGCCTCGGCGACGGCGCGGCTCGCTTGGAACGAGGGCACGCTGCGGTTCAGCGAGGTGGCAGGAACGGTGGCAGGCGCGAGCGTCGGCGGGCGGCTCGCGCTCGGGATGCAACAGCGGCCGATCACCGTCGACGGCGACATCGAGCTGGGTTCGGTCGATCTGCCGGCCGCGGTCGCACTCGCAATCGGGGTCCCGGCGCAAGGCGCGGCGAGCGGCGCGGGCGCGGGCGCGGCGACGAGCGCGAGCGCAGCTGCGTTTGGGCCTTGGCCGGCCGAGCCGTTCGAGCAGGGATTGGCCGCGCTCAGCGGCCAGATCGCGGTCAAATCGGCGCGCGTTGCTCTCACTCCCAAGCTTGCCGCGCGCGATGTCCGCGGCGTGGTGCGCTTCGGCGAGTCGGAGCTCGCATTGGAGGGAATCGACGGCAGCATCGCCGGCGGCCGCGTGGCTGCCGACCTGACGTTCCTGCGCCGCGCCGAGGGGCTCGCCGCGCGCGGCCGGCTGCGTCTCACCGGCGCCAATGCCGGCGAACTGCTTCCCGGCGAAGGTTCGCTCTCCGGCCGGCTCACGATCGACGTGAGCGCCGAGGGAAGCGGAATGAGTCCGATTGCCCTTGTCGGTTCGCTTGCCGGCAGCGGCAGCTTCACGCTCGAGAACGCCCGCGCGGCGCGGCTCGATCCGGCCGCCTTCGACACCGTGATCCGTGCGGTCGACCAGGGCCTGCCCATCGACGCGATCAGAGTGCGGGACCGAATGGATGGCGCGCTTGCGAACGGCGGCCTCGCCGTCACCCTCGCCGAGGGCGCGATCGCCATCGACGCCGGCCAGGCGCGGTTGAGCAACCCAGTCGTGCGCGCACAACGCGGCGATCTCGCAGTGAGCGGAAGCGTCAACCTGGCCGAAGCTGCCATCGACGCGCGGCTGACTTTGTTCGGGTCGGGCGGAGCGGGCGCTCCGGCCGATACCCGGCCGGAAATCGGCATCGCGCTGAAGGGTCCGATCGACACGCCGAAGCGTACCATCGACGTCGCCGCGCTCACGAGCTGGCTCGCGCTGCGCGCGGTTGAGCAGCAGTCGAAGAAGCTCGACATGCTGGAGGGCCGCGCGCCGGTGCCGTCCCTGGTCCCCGCGGCGGTCAACACGACCAGCGCGCCAAAGCCCCAATCTGCGGCGCCGGCGGCCGAAGGCGTGCAACCGCTGCCGCCGCCAATCGATGTCCGCCCGGCGCCGGCGCCGCGGGTGCCGCGCGCGCCGCGGCCGCAGCCGGGAGCGGCCGCCCCGCAAGGCGCGCCCGCGCAAGCGCAAAAGCCGCCACCCGCACCCGCGCGGCCGCCCTCGCTCTCGGAAATATTGTTCGGGTTCGGGCGCTAGTGTCCCGATTCCGAAGTTCGCAAAACCTTGCGGCACACTCCCGTGCGAACTTCGGAATCAAAGGGACACTAGCAAGCTGACGACTCTAGTGTGGTTCTTGGATTTGAAGTTCCTATACCAGCCTGCTGCACACTCGTAGGAACTTCAAATCCACCACACTAGCGCGCTGGAAACCCGCTACGCGCTCGAGGCTGCGCGGGCGACAATGATGCCGCGCGTTCCGTCACGGCCCTCGTTATGGTCGGACAGCTGGTTGCGATAGAAATCGAGCACGTACAAGCGAATCGCCGACGATAGGTTGCCGTGTTGCCGCTCGGAATCGATCGCGGCGACGAGATCGGACAACGTCATGTCGCGCCCGCTGGCGATCTCCTTGAGGCCCTTCCAGAACGCATCCTCAAGGCTCACGCTGGTCTTGTGGCCAGCGATCACGATGGAGCGTTTGACGACCGGAGATTTCATCGCTCGTCTCCCGTTTCGATCCGGTGGCGCTCGAGGTCGCGGCGGGCCTTGGCGGTGCGTTTGGTTTCGAGTTCGCGCTCGGCTTTGCTGCGTCCGTGCCGTAGTCGATTGGCAGATGCCATTCGCTCGGCGAGCTGCCGCGCAGCCTTTTTGCGCGCCCTGCGAAAGTTAACGACTTCGCCCATCCTGCACTCGATGAGCCGCTCCGGGTGATGCAGGTCCCTCGCATGTGGCTTCGGGGCCAAATACGCCCATACCGTGGCGGCGGATGTCCGGCGAAGTTCCCGCCCGTAAAGGCGCTCAAGTAAACGTTTTCTCGAATCACAGCTTTGAAATCGTATTATCTCCCTAGGCGCTGCAACTGATAGTGTTGATTTGCTATTCAGGGGATCTGTACAATACAGTTGCCCTAGCATTCTCTATTATTCAAAACTTCCAGCAATGCTGTTGACAGATCAACTTGGGAGAAGGACTGGAATTGCTGATGCTTTCGTTGGAAACATTCTGCGCCTTCGACGGGTAGACCTGAAATTCGGAGCCATGCGCTGACGCAGGCGAAGCTCCGCGCCCCTCACAAAAGGTTTACCGAGGAGCATGGCTCCGCGTCCGCGCCGCCTGGCCGACACCCGGCTCCCCCCACGGCGCGAATCAACTGGACCGGATCGACCTTTCGCGCGGGCGCACCAAACGATGGAATTTGGTCGGGGCACGGCGAGGAGCTTAATTCGCTGCTTTGCCGCCCGCTCTATTTCTTGCGAAAGCGATCGAGGCGAACGACCTCACCGCCGCCCGCGGGCTTGTCCGGCTGTGCGTCCGACGTCGTTGCCGCTGGTTCAGGATTGGCGGGAACGGGCACTGCTACGTTTACCTGCGCCATGGCCTTGTGCTCCGCCGGCGCGCGCGCCGCGTCAGGATCCTTGGCCGCAGCGGCGTC
>JAFAHL010000435.1 GCA_019237215.1 Hyphomicrobiales bacterium
TCAATGACGGCGATGCCACGCGCCCGCGCCGGACCGAGTTTCTTTATGGCGTCAAGGGTGCAGGCGTTGTCGACCCCATAAACGCTGGGCTGCACGATGACAACGCGGTCGAAATGTAACTGCTTTTGCAAAGCTAGCAGGTCTTCGACGGTGGCTTCGGGCGGCGTGTACACGCGCCCGCTGAAATACGGAAACCGTGCTGGATCGAATACGTGCACGTGGCAGTCGCAGGCGCCGCGCGGCACGTCGAAATTGACCGGCGTCTTGACGGTGCTTCGAGCCGCGGCGTGAGCGTTTCCGCTTCGTAGCGCGAGCAGTGCGCCTGCCCCGGCGCTAGCCAAGAGCATGGTCCGACGTGTCAGCATGGCCGATATCCTCCCCTGAGACATCATCTTGGCGACGACATTTCGACTGAGTCTGCCTCTTCGCGGCCGCCGCGACAATCCGCGTGCCAAACTGGGCATTTCGTCAAGCTTATGAGGGGTATTGGGGCCCGGCGCTCGCGGAGCGCGCAGCAATCGAGCCAGCTCATTCGGCTCGGGTGCTGGGTCGCCTCAATCGGTGGAACGTGGTTCCGGGTGCCAGAGTCTGTTGCCGTTCGGACACACTCCAACAGGAATTACGACGACGCCATGCAGCGGCCTGAGGACCGTCGCATTTTGAACATCGCTCTAAAGTGAATGACTGTTAATCGGGGGCAATCGCTGAAATCGGGGCGAGGGGAACATGGCGGCTCCGGCAAAACGCATCGACGGCATCGACTTCTGGCGCGGCTTTGCGCTGTTGACGATATTCATTGACCACGTGCCAGAAAACATATTTCAGCACGTGACGCAGCAGAACTTCGGCTTCTCGGATGCGGCCGAGCTGTTCGTGTTCCTATCCGGCGTATCCGTCGCGCTCGCCTACGGCACGCGTTTCTTCGAGGGAGACACCGTCGTGGCGGTACGGGCCGTGCTTCGCCGGGCGTTCACGCTCTACTGGGTGCAGGTCCTGATCTCGTTGGTGATTATCGCCATCTTCGTCGGCGCCGCTGCCCTGTGGCACGATGACGATCTGCTGGAAGATGCCGACGTGGTGGTGTCGAACCCGCTGCAGATGACCGCCGCGATTCTGGCGCTCCTCCATCAGCTCGAGAACGCCAACATCTTGCCGCTCTATATCGCGCTGTTGCTGATGACGCCGTTGCTGCTGGTGCTGGCGCGGCGCGACGATCGGCTGATGCTCGCAGCCTCGGCCGGGATTTACCTGGCGGCGCGCGCGTTCGCTCTCAATTTGCCGACCTGGCCCGTTGAGGGAACCTGGTTCTTCAACCCCATCGCGTGGCAGCTGATCTTCGCCATCGGCATCTTCGCAGGACGCCGGCTTAAGCGCGGCGGTATCGCCTACGACGCGCGGCTCTTCGCCGCTTGCCTCGCTGTCGTCGTGATCGCCGCGGTGGTGCGCACCGATGCCTTCGGCCATGCGTCGGGGCTGTGGCAGCACGTGCACGACATGCTCGACTGCGGCAAGACCGATCTCGGATTCGCGCGGCTCGTGCATTTCCTCGCGCTTGGCTACGTCGTCTACCATTCCGGGTTCACTGGGCTGATGCGGCGGACCCGGGCGTTCCTGCCGCTCTGCCTGATGGGCCGCTACGGTTTGCCGGTTTTCGCGACCGGCATCGTCCTGAGCGCCATGGGCGAGGTGATCGAGACGCGCTCAGAGGCTTTCAACCACCAGGTCGTGCTCGGGGCCGCGATCGTCGCCGGCGGCATCCTTCTGCATTATCTCGTCGCACGCGGCCTTGCCGCGTGGAGAGATGGCCAGCGCGCCTCGCATTCGTACTCGACGGCAAGCTCGCGCGCATGATTATTTACGGTACGCCTGTCGAGCGGCGGGCAAACGTCACATGACGCTGCTTGGCAGCGCGGTCGCGTGGCCTCTCGTGGCGCGGGCGCAGCAAGCGGCGATGCCGGTAATTGGATTCCTAGGCAGCAGGTCGCTCGCCGATGCCGCGAGTGAGATCGTTGCGTTCCGCCGCGGGTTGGGTGATGGCCCACTCATGCGTCTTTGGCGCCGGCGCTAGCTTATCGGGAGCCATCGCGGTGTGGTCCCTGCTCAAAGACACGGCGGCGAACTGGTCCAAGCATAAGGCGGCGCGGCTCGGTGCAGCGCTTGCCTATTATTCGATCTTTTCGCTCGGGCCTCTGCTGGTCATCGCCGTCGCGGTTGCGGGGCTCACATTTGCGCAGGAAGCGGTGCGCGGCGAAGTCAGCGCTCAGCTGCGGGCCCTGCTCGGCGATACTGGAGCCCAGGCGGTCAACGCGATGCTGCTTGGAGCCAGCCAACCCCGGGAAGGGATCCTGGCAACCGTGTTCGGCGTCGGCACCTTGGTGTTGGCCGCGCTCGGCCTCGTCGTCCAGCTCAAGGACGCGCTCAATACCGTGTGGGAAGTGGAGCCTCCGCGCAAGAGCGGCATTTGGGATTTCGTTCGGACGTATATTGTCTCGTTGGCGGCCGTGCTTTCGCTCGGGTTCCTGCTGCTGGTGTCGTTGCTGCTGACGGCCGCGCTGGCCGCGGGCGGCAGGTACTTTGCTCCCTACGTGCCGCAAGTTGCGATGCACGCACTCGGCAGCGCCCTCTCCTTCGGGATGGTCACGCTCCTGTTCGCGATGATGTTCAAGTGGCTGCCGGACACCTATGTCGCTTGGCGCGATGTCTGGCCCGGCGCCGCGGTCACGGCCGCGCTGTTCGAGATCGGCAAGGTGCTCATCGGCCTCTACATCGGCAAGCAAGCCCTCGAATCGACCTATGGCGCCGCGGCCTCCTTGGTCGTTCTGCTGATCTGGGTGTACTACTCGTCGCAACTCGTGCTGATGGGCGCGGAATTCACGCGCGCCTACGCCCGCCGACCATCCATCCGTACACCTGTGCTTTTCTCAGCGGTGCGCCGCGATGACACGGACATCGACCGCTGAACTACTGGAAGCCTCGATAAAAATTGCTTCGCTTGCGGCGACAGTGATAACGTCAAAATGCGACGATCCCCTCATCGAAAGGCGACGCCATGGACAAGGATCGGATTAAGGGTTCGGTACGACAAGCGAAGGGTACGCTAAAAGAGGTGCTCGGCAAGGTCGCCGGCGATGCCAAGCTCGAAGCAGAGGGCAAGTCGGATAAGATTGCAGGTAAGGCTCAGAATGCAGTTGGCGGTCTAAAGGACACGCTTCGCGGCAAGTAATCGATACCAAGGCCCCGCTCGAGC
>JAFAHL010000300.1 GCA_019237215.1 Hyphomicrobiales bacterium
CGCGATCGGGCGATGGTTGCATTGCCCGACGGTAGCGCCGCGACGCCCTACCCGGCAAGGGGCGTTCGCGCGCGCATCCGCGGCGCCGCGTCCCGTGCTCGTCACACGACTGTCACCGCCTGCATGACATAGCTGCGTCATGACGATTGCGATTTGGGCGCTTGCGATCTATTCGATTGTCGCAACCGCCATCCAGCTCGGCAGCATCCTGATCGCGACGAGCAAATGCCGCAAGCCGAGGTCGCCATCCCGTCCCGCCGAATCAAAGACGGCTCTCGGCTTGCTCGGATTGACGCGTTATCTGCGGCGAACCAGACGGCACGCAACGCGCGCGCGGGATTGCACGCACGCGCCATCCGACGTCGCCGGGGTGAGCCTCGTGCGGCCGGTCTGTGGCATGGAAAACTACATCGAAGACACGCTGCGTTCCGCCTTCCATCTCGATTATCCGCGCTATGAGATCGTCTTCTGCGCGGCGAGCGCCCACGACGCCGCCGTGCCGCTCGTGCGGGAGCTGATCGCGGCGCATCCGCATGTTGCCGCGCGGCTCCTCATCGGCAACGAGACGATCAGCGACAATCCGAAGCTCAACAACGTCTGCAAGGGTTGGCGCGCGGCCGCCTACGACTGGATCGTGATGGCGGACAGCAACGTCTTGATGCCGCGCGACTACATCGAGCGCCTGCTGGCGGCTTGGCGCGCAGATACCGGCGTCGTCAGCTCGCCGCCCGCCGGCGGGCGTGCGCAGGGATTCTGGGCCGAGCTCGAATGTGCGTTCCTCAACACCTACCAGTTGCGATGGCAATATACCTCGGCCGCGATCGGATTGGGCTTTGCCCAGGGCAAGTCGATGCTCTATCGGCGCAGCCAGATCGAGCAGGCCGGCGGCATTCGATTGCTCGCGGCCGAGGCCGCGGAGGACGCGGCCACGACCAAAGTCGTGCGCGACTTGGGGCTGCGCGTGCGCCTGGTCGACGCGCCGTTCGAGCAGCCCATCGGCTACCGCTCCGCGGGCGAAGTATGGGCGCGTCAACTGCGCTGGGCGCGGCTGCGGCAGGCCTCGTTTCGGCAGTACTATGCGCTGGAGGTTTTGAGCGGCAGTCTCGGGCCGCTGACGGCCGCCGCCTATGTGGTCGCGGCGCTGGATCTGCCCGTGGGCAGCGTTATTGCGCTCGCCGCGATCTGGTATGGCGCCGAAGCCGCGCTCGCGCGCGCAGCCGGCTGGCATCTGAGCCTCAAATCGCCCGCCGCCTGGATGCTGCGTGACGCGCTCTTGCCGCTGTTGTGGATCGCGGGCTGGCTCGGTCGCCGCTTCGTCTGGCGCGGAAACGAAATGCGTGCGCTCGAGTCGCGCAGCGCGGTCTGACGCGCGACTGCGTCACTCGTGCCTCCGCGCGCGGCGCGGGAATAGAGCGCATCAGATTGTGCTTAGAACATTCAGCGCCGCACACTCAGTGCACTCCCCTCCCCAACCAAACCCCGGCTTGCCGGGGTTTGGTCACTTTAAGATTTGCCGGAAGCGGGCAGGCCCGCAGCCGGCTGGGGAGGGGTTGGGGGTGGGGGTGGCGCGACTCTTTTACAGGTGGGGCCACCATCCATCTCGCCGCACCACCCCCACCCCGCCCACCTTCGCTCCGCTCGGCGCATAGCCGATGCTCCGCATCGGCGTCGTTGGCGCCAAGAACGGCGGCCGAAGGCCGCCTCTGCCTCCCCACAAGGGGGAGGGTAAAGACCGAGTTTGCCGCTCGCGCTGATTCCACTTCACACCCAACACGGCGAGCCGTCGCCCCTCGGCGGGCATTTGGCGCGCGCCCGAGGTGGGATTAACGTCACTCCGTGAGCTCACTCCGGAGGACTAGCCATGGATCTCGGAATTGCCGGCCGCAAGGCGATCGTCTGTGCCTCGAGTCGCGGGCTCGGCCGCGCGTGTGCCTTCGCGCTCGCGCAGGCGGGCTGCGACGTCGTCATCAACGGGCGCGACGGCAAGAGCCTCGATGCCACCGCCGCCGAAATGCGCCAAGCGAGCGGCGCCAAGGTGACCGCGGTCGCCGGCGACGTCGCCACGCCCGCGGGCCAGGCGGCGCTCATCGGCGCTTGCCCGGAGCCGGACATTCTCGTGAACAACAACGGGGGACCGCCGTTCCGCGATTTTCGCGAGCTCACGCGTCAAAACATCATCGACGGCGTCGTCGGCAACATGGTGATCGCGATCGAGCTCATCCAGAAGGTCATCGAACCCATGCGCGCCAGGAAATTCGGCCGCATCGTCAACATCACCTCGGGCTCGGTGAAGATGCCGCTCGTCGGCCTCGATCTCTCCTCGGGGGCGCGCGCGGGCTTGACCGCCTTCCTCGCCGGAGTGGCGCGCTCGGTTGCCGCCTCGAACGTCACCATCAATTTCCTTCTGCCCGGCACATTCGAGACCGAACGGCTGCAATCGAACATGGCGGGGGTTGCCAAGAACAGGGGCATCTCGATCGAGCAGGCCAGGAGCGAGCGCATGGCAAGCGTGCCCGCCAAGCGCTTCGGCACGCCGGATGAATTCGGCGCCGCCTGCGCCTTTCTGTGCTCCGCCCAGGCCGGCTACATCACCGGGCAAAACCTGCTCATCGACGGCGGCGTGTTCCCGGGCGCATTCTGAGGGCACAAACGCGAACGAGGCCGGCTCGCGCCGGCCCCGTCGCACCCCCCCAAATTAAACCTATTGACCCGGCAGAGCCCTGAGGAGCGGACCTGCCATCGTGTGTCGGCCCCCGAACCCGCGTCGCTTGCAGCTTGGCGCGCGGACTAGGTGCATGGGGGTAATCCTGTCCGCGGAGGGTTCCAATTGCAAATGAAAA
>JAFAHL010000301.1 GCA_019237215.1 Hyphomicrobiales bacterium
TGATAGCCGAGCTTGGCGAGTTGGGCGAGGAGGCGGTTGATCTTGGCTTGGGCCGGGCGCTTGTCGAAGTGATCCTTTCCGAGATCCCGGAACTTCGTACCGTCCCTGAGCATGTGATAGATCGCGGTCAGCAACGATGCGGCGACCGCGCAGAACGCTTTCGGCGCGCCGCGACGGCTCTTGAGGCGTAGGAACTGCGCCCTGAAATAGCTGTCCTTCTTGTTGCTGGCGGACACTGCGCATTGCACGAGCGTCGTCTTGAGCCATGGCGCGCCCTTTCGCAGTCTCGACGACTTGCGTTTGCCGGCGCTCTCATTGTGGCCGGGACACAGCCCGGACCAGGAGACAAGATGTCCCGCGGTCGGGAAGCGCGCGATATCGAGACCGATTTCCGCCAGGATCATGTTTGCCGCCAAGAGGTTGACCCCGGGAACCTCGCAGACTTCACGGCTCGCGGCGCGAAAGAGAGCTTGACCGGCGCACTCGCGCTCTTTGTCGATCCGGCCGATGGCGGCGTCGATCTCCTTGTCCAGTTCAGCGATCGCTTCGGCCAGGGCGTCATATTGTGCGAGATGCAAGCGGAGCCGGAACCGGTGGTGGTCGGTCACCCGCCCATGGAGCGCGTCATAGAGCTCTTTGGGAGTCGCCTTGATTCGTCGATCCGCCAGATCAGCGAGCGTTCGCGGACCGCGCACGCCTGCGATGATCGCCTCGATCATCCGCCGGCCGGAAAGGCCCATGATGTCGCTGATGACGGAATCCAGCTTGATGTTGGCTTCTTCGAGCGTCTTTTGCAGGCGCTGGACATGCCGCGTCTGCTCGCGCGTCATTTGCTTGCGCGTGCGCTGCAAGGCTCGCAGCTCCTGGAACTTCTCGCTCGGGACGAAGCTGCCGCGAATCAAGCCGCAGGCCAGCAGATCGGCGATCCACGTCGCATCGTTGACGTCCGTCTTTCTGCCAGGGACATTCTTGATGTGGGCGGCGTTCGCGACGATCAATTCGAAGGCGCCGTCGCTCAAGATGTTCCAAACCGGCTTCCAGTAGACGCCGGTCGCCTCCATCGCCGCATGGCTGCACCGCGCCTCCGTCAGCCACGCCAATAAGGCCAACAGCCCCGCCGTCGTCGTCTCGAAGGTCCTGCACTCTCGCTCGACCTTGCCCTCGGCCATGACGCGCACCGTCGCGACGACTGTCTCCTTGTGCACGTCCAGTCCGGCAACACGCTCGTAGATCACATCCATTTCGGCTCCTCCACATAGGCGCCATCGGCGTGGGGGCCTCTTGAACAATGAAGTCTAGGAAACGGGCTCCGGGAGCCTCGCGGCTCCGTGGCTCCAGTGGGGGTCATCGAGGCGCCCCGGGTCCAACTAAAAAACGGGCTCTGCCGCACCAAGAAGGGATCGACCTCTTTGCCGATGACCCGCGCAGTCTACATCAGCCGCCGCACCCCCAACGTTTCATCCAATGGCGGGTCGGCCGAAGGCCGGTGTGAAACTAAAAAGAAACTTGCGTGCATGTCCTTGATTCCGCATAGCCTTGTGCTCGGGATTTTAGGCGGCTTTCGCCGTCGGCTGGAGGGTGACGTCATAGCCGAGCTTGGCGATTTGTCGGACGAGGCGCTTGACCTTCGACTCAGGCGATCGGCGGTCGAAGTAGGTGACGCCCAGATCCTGGTGGAAGGTTCCGTTCTTGAGCATGTTATCGATGGCGGTCAGGATCGAAGCGGCCACGGCGCAGATGGCTTTTTGCGGGCCGCGCCTCGCCTGCAGGCGGAAGAACTGGGCCCGGTAATAGCTGGCTTTTGCTCGCTTGGCCGCCCAAGCGCACTTTAACGAGCATGGTCTTGAGCCAGGGAGCGCCCTTGCGCAGCCGCGTGCGTTTGCGCTTGGCCTTCGCTCTCGTTTTGGCCGGGACACAGACAAAGCCCAACAGACAAAGCCCAAGCGATCAAATGGCCGGCGGTTGCGAAGCGCGTCATGTCCGGGCCGATCTTAAGAGAGGATGGAGAGCGCCGACAATTTGCTGACGCCGGGGATCGACTCGCGCAGACCGATCAAGTCGGAAAATCGGGCCTTGTCGGCCCGCGCCTCCGCGTCCATGCGGTTGACTCGAGCATCGACTTCGCGATCGACAACCCTGATCGACGCGTCGAGAGCGTCCCACTGGCCGAGATGCAGCTCGAGAAGGAAGCGGTGATGGTCGGTCAACCGCCCATGCAGCGCGTCGTACAATTCCTTGGGCGTCGCTTTGACCCCGCGACCCGCGAGAGCCGTCAGTTTGCGCGGGAAACGCGCACGGCCTTGCGATCATCGCCTCGATCATGCGTCGGCCGCTCGCCCCCATGATGTCGCTGAGCACCGAATCCAGCCGAATGTCGGCTTAAAGTCAGCGTCTTGATGGATGCGTTGAACATGGCGGGTTTGCTCGCGCACCAACTGCTTGCGGGTTCGCGTCAGCGCGCGCAGTTCCTGGATCTCCGCGTCGGGAACGAAGCTCGCCTTGATCAAGCCATGGGCGGCGAGATCGGCGATCCATCGCGTCGTTCACGTCGGTCTTACGGCCTTTGAACCGCCTTGATGTGCGCGGCGTTGGCGAGCACAAGCTCGAACTCGCCCTCGCTCAAGATCATCCATACCGGGCGC
>JAFAHL010000468.1 GCA_019237215.1 Hyphomicrobiales bacterium
CTCAAAAGTTTGCTAGTGTCCTTTCGATTGCGAAGTTCGCGCGAGAGTGCGCCGCAAGCGCTTGCGAACTTCGGAATCGGGACGCTAGCTCATGCCCCATATCGAAGTCCGCAATGTCTCGCTCGTCTACGACACGCCCGCCGGGGAGGTCCCGGGCGTCGCGGGCGTCAGTTTCGACATCGAGGCCTCGGAGTTCCTCTGCATCGTCGGGCCCTCGGGCTGCGGTAAGTCGACGCTACTCAACGTCATCGCCGGCTTTCTCGCCCCCACCGCGGGCGAGATCCGCATCGGCGGCAAAGCGGTCAGCGGTCACGGCTCCGACCGCGGCGTGGTGTTTCAGGATTTCGCCCAGCTGTTCCCGTGGCGCACGGCGCTCGGAAACGTGACCTTCGGGCTCGAGATGCGGGGGTTTGGCAAGGCCGAGCGCGAAGAGATCGCGCTCGCGCAGCTCAAGCTGGTGAAGCTCGAAAAATTCGTCAAGTCGTACCCGCACCATTTGTCCGGCGGGATGCAGCAGCGGGTCGCCATCGCGCGGGCGCTCGCGTACAATCCCTCGGTGCTGCTGATGGACGAGCCGTTCGCGGCGCTCGACGCGCTCACGCGCGACGACATGCAGCGCCTGCTGGCGGAGGTCTGGCGGGAGACGCGCAAGACCGTGGTCTACGTGACGCACAATGTGGCGGAGGCGGTCTATCTCGCGGATCGCGTCGTGGTGATGACGCCGCATCCAGGCATGGTGAAGACCGAGGTGCCCATTCGCCTGCCGCGGCCGCGCGATCCGCTCAGCGTCGAATTTCTGCAATATCAGAAATCGTTGCTGCATCATCTCGGCCATGATGCGGGCGCGCGAGCAACGCAAGCGGGATGAAACACACGTTGGATATTCAATTGCGAGGTGATCGACGCCCACGCGACGAACTCGGTCTACTCCCTCTCCCATAGGGAGAGGGGTGGGGTGAGGGGTTAAGGTCTCTCGATAGAACAGGTGACCCCCTCACCCCAACCCTCTCCCCAAATGGGGAGAGGGAGCGCACCGAGGTCCCGGCGGGAGTTGCGTATCACGTGGTAAGTTCAGAATTGTATGACCGGTACAATGTCTCAGATCATAACCAAGCTCGGCTGTGCGCTGCTCCTGCTCCTGGCGCTCGTCGTCGCCGGCGCGGCGCGCGCGGAGGAGCCATATCCCACGCGGCCGCTGCGGCTCGTGGTCGGCTTCGGCGCCGGCGGACCGACCGACATTCCCGCGCGCGTCGTCGCCGACAAGCTCGGCGAGGCGCTCGGCCAGCGCGTGATCGTGGAGAACAAGCCGGCCGCCGCCGGGATGATCGCGACGCGCGACGTGCTGTCGCAGCCGCGCGATGGCTACACCTTGCTGCTCTGCACCCATTTCGATCCGATCAACACCGTCCTTTACAAGAACGCGCAGTTCAAGCTGAGCGATCTCGCCCCGGTCTCGCGCCAAATACTATTACGGGCTCGCGCTCGCGAACGCGGTCCCCGCCGATGACTTCAAGGCGTTCGTGCAATATGCCAAGGCGCATCCAGGCGAGGTGAGTTACGCCACCATCGGCGCCGGCTCGGCGCAGGAGATTCTCGCCCGCCAACTCGAAAAGCTCACCGGCATCGCCATGAACCGCATTCCGTTCCGCGGCGGTGCCCAGGTGGTGCAGGAGGTGGTGGCCGGGCGCGTGCATTTCTACGTCTCGCCGACGCTGGCGATCATCCCGCAATACCAAGCCAAGCAGCTCAGGATCCTGGCGGTGACGGCGCCCGAGCGGCTCAAGAACCTGTCCGACATCCCCACGTTGATCGAGAGCGGCGTCGACTTCGTGCGCTTCGGCTGGCTCGGGGTGTGCGCCGGCGCCGGCACGCCGCAGCCGATCCTCGCGCTGCTACAGCGCCAGATCGCGACGATCATCGCCTCCCCCGACTACCGGGAGATCATCGAGAAGGCGGGCTCCATCGCGGTCTCGTCGACGGCGGACGAATTCCAGCAGGTGATGGCGCAAACGCTCGACGACCTCGCGTCCAGCATCCGCGAATTCGACCTGCAGCAGGAGCAATGACGGATGCGCGATCATGCCTTTGGCAGAACAAGCACCCAGCTCCGCTCGTCCCCGCGAAAGCGGGGACCCAGAGCTACAGACTGCAGCTCCTGGATTCCCGCTTACGCGGTAATGATCGGAGTTTCTCATGATCGCCGACGCATCAAACAACCGGCGAGAATCGCCATCAGGGAGGAGAACAATGAGCAATGGGCGCGCTGAATTGACACGGCGGCAATGGCTCGCGGGGAGCCTGTTGGCGGTGGGGCTCCCGGCACGAGGCGCCTGGGCGCTGGAGACGATCCGGCAGGGCTTTCAAACCAATATCTGGGGCATGCCGACCTACTACCTGCTCAAATCGGGCCTGCTCGAGAAACGCGGCCTCAAGTTCGAGGAATTCGCCGTGCCCTCCGGCAATCTCACCATGCAGCAGATGGTGGCGCGGCAGGTGGATCTCGGCACCTATGCCGCGCAGTCCTTTATCATCGGCCACGACAAGGGCGGCCTCGTCGTGATCGCCCAGATCGAACAGGTCGGCAAAACCGCGCAGGTCGTCACGCGCAAGGATCTCAACCTCACGAAGGTCAGCGAGCTCAAGGGGCGCAAGGTCGCGAACCAGACCGGCTCCTCCGTCGGCAATATTTTCACCGACGTCATCGCGCCCGCCGCCGGGCTCAAGAAAGGCGACTTCCAGGAAGTGCGCATGGACGTCAACAACATGGTCTCCGCCATGGCCGCCAAGACCGTGGACGCCATGGTCAACGTGGAGCCCTACAACGAGATCGCGGTCGCCGAGGGCATCGGCACCTCCATCATGGATTACTCCAAGGTCGACAAGATGCCGGTGTTCATGGCGGCAACGCCCGACTTCGTCGACAAGAACCCGGATACCGTCGTCGCCTATCTCAAGTGCTGGCAGGAGGCGGCGCGCGATTTCAAAGAGAATCCCGGCAAGGTCGCCGACGTGATCTACGCGTTCTTCACCTCGAAGGGCTACGCTATGTCGCGGGAGGCGTTTGCCAAGGCGCTGGCCAAGGTCGAAGTCGATCCGGGCTTCCCATCCGACCTCGTGCCGGGCCTGCAGAAGGACGCCGAGGTGCTGCTGCGCGAGAAGAAGATTTCCGCCGTTCCCGATTGGAACAGGGCGCTGCGGCCGCAGTTGTGGGCGAAGGCCAAGGGCTAGCCTGCATGGAGTTGCTACCGCGCGGGGCTCGTGGACGCGTACGATTTCGAGGCAGCTCACGGCGAGTGAGCACACGCCGCTACAGGGAGACGAACGATGATGAAAGGACGAACACTTATTATTGTTTTGCTTGCGCTGGGGGTTGCCTCGGTCGCACGGGCGCAGCAACCGGTTCAGCTCAAATTCAGCCGGGTCGTCGATCTGACTATACCGATCGAGAGCAACATGCCGGGGATACCCGGAATCAAGACCTATGCCGACAACCCGTCCAAGGTCGACGTCGTCACCGCTATGACCGAGGCGCAGAAATCGCAGCTGCAGGACGAGGGGATGACGCTGAACAGCAATCTCGCAGTCAACGGCCGGGCAATGATTACGGTGCTGTCCATTCTGGTACACAACGGCACCCACATCGATGCTCCTCGGCACATGATGGAGAAGGGCTTTCCGATCGACCAGATGCCTTTGGGCCAACTCGTGAAAGAGGGAGTGCTTATCAACTTACCGAACAAGGGACCGAACTCGGTCGTTACCGTGAAGGACATCGAGGAAAGCGGGGTAGAGCTCGGACCCAATCGCATTCCCGTCATCCACACCGGCTTTACGGAAAAGACCTGGGGCAAGCCGGAGTTCTGGACCCAGATGCCCTATCTGGAGGCAGGCGTGGGAGCGCTGATGGCAAGCAAAGGCGTGCCAGCGGTGGCGCTGGATGTCTTCCCGGAAAAGCCGCTTTGGCGGGGCGTGAAGCTCGACCCCGGTGAAGTCTGGGTCGCAAACCACCTCGCCCTCTTCGAAAAGGGTATTCCGTTGATTCAGTTTGTGACCAATCTTTCGCAGATTGGAACCAACAAGTTCGTGCTGATCGCGCTGCCCTTGAAGATCAAGGGCGGCGACGCAAGTCCGGCGCGGGTCGTCGCGCTGGTGGAATGATGGGCTGAATCGACAGCGCCGTTTCTACACGGCGAAAGTTCAAGGGCGCGAGACCCGGCTGATCTGTGGATCTGCAGGCACGAGCATCCCCCTCGCCTCTTGCGCCGTAAGCGAAGCGGCGGACCAATGCGACTCGAACTCGTCGGCACGAGCTACAGCGCCAAGCCCTTGGTCTTGTAGATCGTCACCGCCGCGGGCGTGGCGAGATGGCGAATGAACGCCTGCGCGGCGTCCACCTGCCGCGCGCTCGTGGTCGTGCCGGCAGAATAGGTCGTCATCTGCTGCAATTCCGCCGGCAGCATGCCGATCACCTCGATCTCGGGATTCGACATCAGCTCGGACACCTGCTGCAGTCCGATCTCGGCTTCCCCGCTCGAGACCAGCGCGCTGACGCGGCCGTTGGGGCCGCCGGCCGCGAGCTTGACCTTCGGCGTCACCTCGGCGGCGATGCCGAGCCGCTGGAACACGCGCTCGATATGCGACGCCGTGATGCTGCCGCCGGCGGGCGCGGCGTGGGCCACGCTCCTCGCCGCCAGCAGCGCGCGCTTAAGCGCTTCGGGCGACGACACGTCAGGCTTGGGCGCGCCCTTGCGCACGGCGATGCCGATGCCGGTCCGCGCGAGGTCGGTGCGGGGACCCACCACCTTGCCCCGCTTGATGAGCTCGTCGATCGCCGCGCTGTCGGTGAGGAACACGTCGACGGGCTCGCCGCGGTCGAAGCGCGGGATCAGCGCGCCGGATGGGCCATAGCTCGCATGAACGGTGTGGCCGTTCGCGCGCTCGAACGGCGGCAGCAGTTCGTCCGTCGCCGCCTTGATCGCGGTCGAGATGAACGCGTTGATCTCGGCGGCGTGGGCGATCGCGCTCGCAGCGAGCATGGCGATGACGATTGCAACTGCGCGCATGACAATCACCGTCACCGGGGCCAACGCATTCATGAGCCTCGGTCGAAAGCTCTTGCAGCTAGCTTACAACCCGCCGCCGTTGGCCGGCAGTCCCCGTTCCGCTTGCGTCAATCCGCGACATCCCACCTCGCCTGCTGCGCGCAAACGCGCTAAAGCTTGCCGCGACGTTACGGCATGGAGAGTGGAATGAAAGGCGCACGCAAGAAGATCGCGAAGAAGACTGCCAAGCGAAAGAAGCTGGCGAAGAAGGCGGCCCCGAAAAAAGCGGCGGCAAATAAGCCTCTGCCGAGGCGAACGGGCCCCGCGAAAAGTCCAAGCAGCAACGGCGAACCAATCACCTGGAATTTCAAGCTCATCGGCCATCACTTGCTCGACGGCTTCGGCGGCATGGGTGAAGGCATGTCGATCCAGATCGCGCCCGACGGCCGCCGCATCCTCTGGCTCGCGCACGAAAGCGCGCCGAAGAATTTCACCGCCGTCGACGTGTCCGATCCGCGCAAGCCCAAAGTGGTGGTGCAGACCGACCTGCCGCAGGCCCACATGCGCTCGAATTCGCTCGAGACCTGCGGGAACATCATGGCGGTGGCCTACCAGACGCAAAAAAAGGGGCTGCAGCCCGCCGGCATGGAGCTGTTCGACATCTCGGTTCCGGAGAAGCCGAGGTCGATCTCGTTCTTCGACTGCTCGGGCGCGACCTCGCGTGGGGTGCACCAGTTGTGGTTCTGCGACGGCGAGTACGTGCATTGCGCGTCGGGCGCGGCCGACTTCACGCCCACGCATCCCAACGACGACCAGTTCTATCGCTGCATCGACGTGCGCAATCCCGCAAAGCCGGTCGAGATCGGCCGCTGGTGGATGCCGGGCACGCGAGCGGGCGACAACGTGATGCCGCCGCCGCGGCATCCGTTGGACAAGGGTCACCGCGCCCACAACACCAACGTCTATCCCCAGCGCGGCGACCGCTGCTACCTCGCCTATATCGACGGCGGCATGTTCATCCTCGACATTTCCGACAAGGCGAACCCCAA
>JAFAHL010000496.1 GCA_019237215.1 Hyphomicrobiales bacterium
GCCGGCGCGGACTTCGACCACGACCTGCTGGCCGAGCTCGGCGCTCAGCGCGTTGGCCAAGGCGCGGCCGAACAAATCGGCCGCGCCGCCCGCGGCGAACGGCACGATCAGCCTGATCGGCCGGTTCGGAAAGGCTTGCGCCCGCGCTGCCGCCGGCCGCAGCGCCGCGACGGCGAGGGCGCAGATGAGCGCGCGTCGAGAAGTGCCCATGGCTCGAGCCATCTCACGAATTGCGCGATCTTGACCCAGCTGCCGACAAAAACAAACTCGATTTTGCCGATTTCAGAAACTCAGCGCCGAACGGACTGCGATCACCCATGCGTTCGGCCGCAGGCTTCCATCGCTATTGAGGACGCTGGCTCCCGAGACACACTGAGCCAACTTCACGGCGACGCGTCCAAACGGTAACCTCCCGACATCCCGAGCCGCCACGCGGCGGCGCACGAAAAGACCCCTGACCCATGCTTTCACGCCGAGCGTTGCTGCTTTCCGCCCTTGCGGCCTCGACTGCCAGCACGCTTGCTCGCGCGCAGAGCGCGCCCCAGACGGGCGCGGGCGGGACGAGCGCCGCACCGACGATGTTGCGGATCGCGCGCCGCAGCATCGAGGTGAACGGCAAGCCCGCGTCGGTGTTGGGCATCCGGCAGCCCGACGGCACCTTCGGCATCAGGACGCAGGTGGGCGATCGGTTCCGCGTCCACGTGGAGAACACGCTCGAGGAGCCGAGCCTGATCCACTGGCACGGTCTCACCCCGCCATGGCAGCAGGACGGCGTTCCCGGCGTCTCCGGGCCGCCGATCCCGCCGGGCGGCAGCGCCGACTACGACTTCCCCCTGCGCTTCGGCGGCACCTTCTGGATGCATTCGCACCAGGGATTGCAGGAGCAGCTTTTGCTGGCGGCGCCGCTGATCATCCGCGATCAGCGCGACCTGCCGGACCAGCAGGAAGTGATCGTGATGCTCGCCGACTTCAGCTTTACGCCGCCCGACCAGATCTTCGCGGGGCTCAAGAAGGGCGGTGGCATGTCGCCCGGCGCGATGACGGGCGCCTCGCCATCTGCGCCTGCATCCGGCGGCATGAAGGGGATGACGATGGCCCCCGGCATGACCATGGGCGGTACGGCCGCCAAGCCGGATTTGAACGACGTGAAATACGACGCGTTCCTTGCCAACGACCGCACGCTCGGCGATCCCGAGGTGGTCAAGGTCGAACCCGGCGGGCGCGTGCTGCTGCGCATCATCAATAGCTCTTCGATGAGCGCCTTTCATGTCGATCTTGGCCCGCTCGATGGCGAGCTGATCGCAGTGGACGGATTCCGGGTCGCACCGGTGGTCGCCCGGCGCTTCCCGATCGCGGTGGCGCAACGGCTCGACATCCGGCTCGCCATCCCGCGCGCGCCGGCGGCGCATCCCGTGCTGGCGGTGCTCGAAGGTGAGAGCAGGCAGACCGGCGTCATCCTGCAGGCCGCCGGCGCGCCGATCACGCGTATCCCCGATAACGCCAGCACGGCTTCGCCCGCGCTCACGCTCGATCTGGAGCGACGCCTGCGCGCGGCGCAGCCGCTCAAGCCGCGCAAGGCTGAGCGCGTCCACACGCTCAACCTGACCGGCGAGATGGCAGGCTACGTCTGGTCGATCAACAATGTCGCCTGGAACAAGGACGTGCCGCCGCTACCGCTTGCAGCGGGCGAACGGGTCGAGCTCATCTTCGTCAACAAGACGCCGATGCCGCATCCGATGCACCTGCACGGGCACGAATTTCAGGTGGTCGAAATCGACGGCAAGCGCTTTCCCGGCGCGGTACGCGACACCGTGTTGGTCCCACCCGGCCGCCGGGTCGTGGTCGCCTTCGACGCCAACAACCCCGGGCTTTGGGCGCTCCATTGCCATCTGCTCTATCACCTCGACGCCGGGATGTTCACGACCCTGGGCTACGTCTGAGAGGGCAAGCGCGAGCCAGGCGCGCGCTTCGTTGAGCGTTTGGGAAAGTTACGTCCTCGTCCCACGCCTGCTGTACTTGCCGATAATCTCCGAGATTTCCTAAGCGGCCATCCACAGTCCTTCGCCGCCCAGCCCGAATGAATGTTCAGGCTTGTGTGAGCTAGTTCATGCGCAATCAGGCGGTTTGCAACTTTTAATACGTATCGCCGGCGTAACGCTTTTCCGGCCGGCGCTATCCAGGATACGAGGAGGAGGAACGAGATGACGAATCAACCCGGTCCGCTGACGTGGCCCAACAACGCCGCCACCATCGAGCAAGCCGACCCGGACGGCGAATACCAGACGATCGCTTTTTTCGATGGCGACTACAACTTTATCACCGCGCCCTACAATAAACCGACGCTCTTTCCCTATTGCAAAGCGCCGCCGAATTTCTTCCGCCAGATGGTCGGAAGCGATTTCAATGGCGTCAATTTTCCGGACGAATTCAAATCCGAACGTATCGGAGCGGGTACAACCTCGCCGCACCCGCCATCGAAACTCGCTATCGATACCGGGACGCGCGCCGCCGGCGACGGCGTCACCATCTCGATGTCGAACATGTACACGACGAGGACTACGATGCGCGGCTCTATTTCTACCTGGAGGTTCCGACGGCGGGATTCTTCGATCTTCAGTTCGGCTTCAAAAGCCTCGACCCCAACGACAACACGCGCGCGATGTTTCGGCGCTACGAGGCGGCGACCGCGAGCAACTGGGAGGCGATCACCCAGGATGCTGCAGGCAGGCCCGTCGCCACCTCTTTCTCCGAAGGCAACACTAATTACCGCCGCACGGGCATTATATGGCTGCAGAGAATAGTCCCGCCGAAGCCCAAGCTGCCATACTATCAGGTGTCGTATTACGCGGCCGACCAGGCAGACGGAAACATCAAGTCACCTCCGAACCCTTTCGCCGTGCACACCACCAATCTTCCCACCGTGACCTGTCAACTGGTGCCGTTCGTCTCGTTCCATTCCGCGGGACAAGCCATCAGCAGGCAAGTTTGGATCGACCAGATTTGGCTCAGCGCGAACAAATAATGCTGAACGCCGGCTGGACTCCGCAGCGATACCCCACGCCCCGCCTCGATGTAGAAGATTGAGGTCCGGCCAAACATGCGCCGGCCCAGCGCCAAATATTTTCGCGGGCAGCCAGCAGAAGTCGCCTTCGTCTATTCCTTGACCGCGCCCGTCATCGCCGAGACGTAGTGCTCGACGAAAAAGGCGTACAGGATCACCAGCGGCAGCGAGCCGACCAGCGCCCCCGCCATGAGCGAGCCCCACCGGTAGATGTCGCC
>JAFAHL010000552.1 GCA_019237215.1 Hyphomicrobiales bacterium
GCTGGCCAAGGTCGCGGGTTTGCGCCATGCGGAAGCAGGGGAGTTCACGCGCCGCGCGTTCGAAAACGGCCGCATGGATTTGACCGCGGTCGAAGGACTCGCCGACCTGGTCGCGGCCGAAACCGAGGCTCAGCGTCGGCAGGCCTATCAGCATCTCAAGGGTTTGCTCGGCGACCGCGCCGAGACGTGGCGGCAGCGGCTGATCGAGGCGCTGGCTCTGGTCGAAGCCGGCATCGATTTCTCCGATGAGGATGATGTGCCGAAGGACATGATGGCACGTTCGCTCGTACTCATCCGGCCGTTGGCCGAGGAAATCAGCAAGGCGGGCACCGGGCAGGGCGAGCGTCTGCGCGAAGGGCTGCGCGTCGCCATCGCAGGTCCACCGAACGCGGGCAAGTCGACGCTGTTCAATCGGCTGGCGCGACGCGAGGCGGCGATCGTCTCGCCGTTTCCCGGCACAACGCGCGACGTCCTCGAGCTTCATCTCGATCTCGGCGGCTATCCGGTGACGGTGCTCGACACCGCCGGCATTCGCGAAACGAACGATCCGGTCGAACGCGAGGGCGTGCGGCGTGCGAGCGAGCAAGCCGCCGGCGCGAACCTGGTGCTTTGGGTCGTCGATGCAGCTGCGAGCGAGTGCCAGACGCTGCAGCTTCCGGCGATCAAAGTTGCATCCGAATCCGCCGCTTGGCTGGTGGTTAACAAAATGGATCTGGTGGCAGAGGAGGCGCAGCGAAGAATTGAATCGAGATTCGATGCGAAGGAAATTGTTAACTTTGTTTCCAGCAAGACAGGCGCCGGTGTGGATGAATTGGTTAACGCGGTGGCCCGCTTTGCGGAGCGCTTCTTCACGCCTGAGCCCGCGTTAGTGACGCGTGAGCGTCAGCGCGCGCATCTTAACGAAACCGTGCTCGCGTTGCAGGGCGCGCAACGCGCCGCGCAAGACGGCCGAGAGGAAATCATGGCGGAGCAGCTTCGCTTGGCGACCAGGGCGTTGGGCAAGCTTCTCGGGCGGGTGGACGTGGAGGATGTTCTCGACGTGATCTTCCGGGATTTTTGTATCGGCAAGTAGCGGCGCGCGTAGCGTGTGAGAGGCGCGCGAGCAAACTACTAGGCCGGTGGCTGAGAGATCCTTCGGCGGTCGATGGTTGCCTACGTTTCACGTGAAACACATTGGGTCGACACGTCGCGTGTGAAAATGGACGCTCTGCCCGCGGTCGGGTAGAAGCTCCACGCTCGGAGAAATTTGGAATGACGAACTCGCAATACGACGTCGTCGTCGTGGGTGGCGGCCATGCCGGTTGCGAGGCGGCCGCGGCCGCCGCGCGCACGGGGGCCAAGGTCGCGCTCGTCACCCATCGCTTCGCGACCGTCGGTGCGATGTCGTGCAATCCTGCGATCGGGGGCCTGGGCAAGGGCCATCTCGTCCGTGAGATCGACGCGCTCGACGGCCTGATGGGGCGGGTCGCCGATCTCGCCGGCATCCAGTTCCGCGTGCTCAACCGTCGCAAAGGGCCCGCGGTGCGCGGGCCACGCGCGCAAGCCGACCGCAGGCTTTACGCCCGGGCCATGCAGCAGGCGATTTGCGCCACCGCGAACCTCGCAGTGATCGAAGCCGAGGCGGACGACCTCGTAATCTGCGGCGAACGAATTGGCGGGCTCAAACTCGCGGACGGACGGGAGCTTCGGGCGGGGGCGGTCGTGCTCACGACGGGAACCTTCTTGCGCGGGCTCATCCATGTCGGCGAGCGGCAGACGCCGGCGGGGCGCGTGGGGGAGGCGCCCGCGCCGCTCGGCCTGTCGCTGACTTTGCAGCGACTGGGATTGGCGCTCGGACGGCTCAAGACCGGAACGCCGCCGCGCCTCGACGGCCGCACCATCGACTGGGGCGCGGTGGAGATGCAGCCGGGCGACGAGCCGCCGGAGCCGTTCTCGATGCTGACCGAGCGCATCGATAACCCCCAGGTTCAGTGCGGCATCACCCGCACCAACGCCGCCACTCACCGCATCATCCGCGACAACGTCCACCGTTCGCCGATGTATTCGGGCCAGATTTCGAGCAAAGGGCCGCGATATTGCCCCTCGATCGAGGACAAGATCGTGCGCTTCGGCGAGCGCGATGGGCATCAGATTTTTCTCGAGCCCGAAGGGCTCGATGATCCCACCGTCTACCCGAACGGCATCTCGACCTCACTGCCGGAAGAGGTCCAACTCGCGCTGATCGCGACCATCCCGGGGCTCAAGAACGCGCGCGTGATCCGGCCTGGCTACGCCATCGAGTACGACCACGTGGACCCGCGCGAGCTCAAGCCGACGCTAGAGACGAGGCGCGTGGGCGGACTATTCCTGGCGGGGCAAATCAACGGCACCACCGGTTACGAGGAGGCGGCGGCGCAGGGCTTGGTCGCGGGCCTCAATGCGGCGTCCCGAGCGGGCCGGGGAGGCGACGTTACGTTCGACCGCGCCGAAGCCTATCTTGCTGTTATGATTGACGATTTGGTCACGCGCGGGGTCACCGAGCCATACCGGATGTTCACCTCGCGCGCGGAATATCGGCTCACGTTACGCGCCGACAATGCCGACCAGCGCCTGACCACCAGAGGCATTGCGATCGGCTGCGTGGGCGCCGAGCGCCGCGCGCGACACGTGTCGAAAATGGCAGCGCTGGAAGCCGCGCGCGATTTCGCCCGTTCGGTCTCGCTCACTCCCAATGCGGCGGATCGGCACGGGCTTGCCCTCAACAAAGACGGCCAGCGGCGCAGCGCGTTCGAACTGCTGTCGCACCCGAACATCGCTATCGCAGATCTCGCGAAGGTCTGGCCCCGGTTTGGCGATCTCCCTCCGAAGATCGCAGAGCAGGTCGAGATCGATGCGAAATACGACGTCTATCTCTCGCGCCAAGCCGCCGACATCGCCGCCTACCGCCGGGACGAGAGCCTGGAATTGCCCGAAGGGCTCGACTACTCGCAGCTCCGCGGGCTGTCCAATGAAGTCCGCCAAAAGCTCAACTCCGCGCGTCCTCGCACCATCGGCCAGGCTGCCCGCATGGACGGCATCACGCCAGCGGCGCTCACGCTCCTCGTTGCCCATCTCAAGCGCAATGGGCGATTTGCAAAAGTGGCATCGACCGGCCGCTGATGCCGAAGACCCGCCGGCCGCGTCTCGATCGGGAGGGGAAAAGCCCTCTGCGTGGGCGAACGAGACGCGGTCCCGAGCGCGTTGAACCTACCGACCGCGATCGTGCCCTGACGCTGACGCCTGTTTCACGTGAAACGTTGGAACGCCTCGATCGTTTCGTCGCGCTTCTGCTCGCTTGGCAGCGGACCACCAATCTCATCGCACCTTCCACGGTTTCGCACCTCTGGATGCGGCACGTTGCCGATTCCCTCCAGCTCCTCGATCTC
>JAFAHL010000682.1 GCA_019237215.1 Hyphomicrobiales bacterium
AGGTGGATGCCCAACTGGGGCAACAACCAACTGCCGATGAGGGCGCCGATGATTCCGATGCAGATGTCCGCGATGAGGCCGTAGCCGGTGCCTTTGACGATCTGTCCGGCAAGCCATCCCGCGATCAGGCCGACCAACAAAATGACGAGAATGGATTCATTCGACATGCTCATTTCCTCCCATTCGGCGACGCGGTGCCCCGCAGTCGCAGACCCCAGTCGATCCACCATACCGAACGCGCGGCGTCGCGGCCAGCCGTCGCGGCGCGTCATCCACATGACGCCGCAAGTTGGTAGGTTATCGCCGTGCGGGAGGGATGGGGCGGCCTGCGCTCGCGTGCTTGAGTGAAAGCGCTAGCTTGCGCCTTTCAACGCCTGGGCAACCCGCAGCGCGAAGTAGCTGAGCACGCCGCAGGCGCCCGCGCGCTTGAAGGCGATCAGGCTCTCCATCATCGCCTTCTCGCCGTCGAGCCAGCCGTTCTGCGCGGCCGCCATGATCATCGAATATTCACCCGACACCTGATAGGCGAAGGTCGGCACACCGAAGGCGTCCTTCACCCGGCGCAGAATATCGAGATAGGGCATGCCCGGCTTGACCATGATCATGTCGGCGCCCTCGGAAATATCGAGCTCGACCTCGCGCAACGCCTCCTCGCTGTTGGCCGGATCCATTTGATAGGTGCGCTTGTCGCCGATCAGCGTTGCCGCCGAGCCAACGGCGTCGCGGAATGGGCCGTAGAAGGCGGAGGCGTATTTAGCCGCGTAAGCCATGATCGACACGTCCGCGAAGCCGGCGCGATCGAGGCCGGCGCGGATGGCCGCGACGCGCCCGTCCATCATGTCGGAAGGCGCGATGATGTCACAGCCGGCCTCGGCCTCGACCAGCGCCTGCTGCACCAGGACCTCCACGGTCTCGTCGTTGAGTATGACGCCGTCGCGCAGCAAGCCGTCATGGCCGTGGCTGGTGTAGGGATCGAGAGCGACGTCGCAGAGTACCCCGACCTCCGGCACAGTTTGCTTGATGGCCCTGATGGCACGACACACCAAATTGTCCGGATTGAGCGCCTCGCTTCCGTCCTGGTCACGGCGCTTCGGGTCGGTGTAGGGAAAGAGCGCGAGACAGGGAATGGCAAGCTCGGCGGCGCGCTCGGCCTCTCGCACGGCCTCGTCGACCGAGAGACGCTCGACGCCTGGCATCGAGTCGACCGGCACGCGCGTCTTCGATCCTTCGGTGAGGAACAACGGCCAAATCAGATCATGCGCGGTCAAGGCGTGCTCGCGCACGAGGCGGCGCGCCCACTCCGCCTTGCGATTGCGGCGCGGGCGCTTGGCGAGATCGAGACCGCCCTTGCGCTTGATCTTGGCCTCGACCGGGGCGAGACGGGCTTCGATGGGGCGGCCGTATTTGATCGCCATTGTGGCGCTCCGGGTGAAGACGGCTGTTTTAGCCGGTCCGCGACACACACACCAGCGGGGCTGCGGCGGCGCTCGAGTATCATTGCGCCGTTGCGCCCGCGAGTTTGACGAGATCCGCCCACTTCAGCAGCTCGCTTTGCATGAAAGCGGCGAAATCCTGCGGCGTGCCGGGCTTCGCGATGGCGCTGAAGCGGATCAAATTTGCTTTCATTTCGGCCGATTGCAGGCCGTCATTAATGGCGCGATTGAGGATGTCGACCACATCGCGCGGCGTGCCGGCCGGCGCGACCACGCCGGTCCAGGCATCGTGCGTAAAATCGGGAAATCCGCTTTCAACGAGGGTGGGCACCGTCGGCAATGCCGGCCAGCGTTCGGCGCGCGCAATGCCAAGCGCTCGCACCTTACCCTCCCTGACGAGGGGGTAGAGTCCGAGCAGGCCATCAATGGTGAAATGCGTCTGTCCGGCCAAGAGATCGGTGATGGAGGCGGCCGAGCCCTTGTACGGAATGTAAGTGACGTCGATGCCGGCCTTGACTTTGAGCAGCGTGCTCAGGAGATGCGGCGGTGTGCCGAGCCCGGCGCCGTAATTAAGCTTGCCCGGATTGGCCTTGGCGTATGCGACGAACTCCTCCACGGATTTGGCCGGCACGGACGGCGCCACCACGAAGACGTGCGGCAGCAACGAGACCGAAGCAACCGGAGCGAACAACTTGAGTGGGTCGATGTCGAGCTTGGCGTAAAGCGCGGGCGCGACGGCGAGCGAGCCGGACGATCCGAACAGCAGCGTGTAGCCGTCCGCCTCGGCGGAGGCGGCGGCTTTCGAGCCGAGCGTCGAACCCGCGCCCGGCCGATTTTCGACCACCACCTCCTGGGCGAGCCTGGTCGACAATTCGTGCGCAACGAGTCGGGCCATGGTGTCGATCGGGCCGCCCGGTGGAAACGGCACGATCATCTTGATCACGCGGTTGGGATAATTCAGCGAAGCTGCGGGGCGGAGCGCAACCAGCAAACAACAGGCCATGAACAGCGCCGCAAGAATGCTGCGTCGCCTCAGCGACATTGTGCTCTCCCGCTCGCGTCTTCATGGTGTCTATAGCAAAGGCCGGGTTGGCCGGTAAGATCGCCGCCGCGGCTGTGCCACCGAGCGTCGCTCCGGCGCGGTCTGGCTCGTCCGCTGCACTTTGCGCGTGAGCGCGCGGGCGATGTGATCTGCGGCTGCGGCAGCGGCAGCGGGAGGATGACATGCGTATCCTGATACTGGTCCGCGCCACGGCGATCCTCGCACTCTGTCCCATCTCGCTCGGTCACGCGCAAAGTCCGGCGGACTTTTACAAGGGCAAGACGATCGATCTTTACATCGGCTACAGCGCCGGCGGCGGATATGACGTCTACGCTCGCGCGCTCGCCCGTCATATGGCGCGCTTCATCCCCGGTCATCCCACCATCGTGCCGAAGAATATGCCGGGCGCCGGCAGCCTCGTCCTCGCCAACTGGCTCTATAACGTCGCAGCCAAAGACGGCACGGCATTCGGCACCATCGGGCGCGGTACTGCTTTCGATCCTTTGCTCGGCTCGACAAAGGCCCAGTTCGACGCGGACAAGTTCAACTGGATCGGCAGCATGAACGACGAAGTCAGCGTGTGCGTCGCCTGGCACACGACCGGCATCGCCACGCTCGAACAAGTCATGCAGAAGGAGTTGACGGTCGGCGGAACGGGTCCAGCCGCCGACACCGATCAATTTCCCAAGGTTCTCAATGCCACCATTCACACCAAGTTCAAGATCATCGCCGGCTATCCCGGTGGCAATGACATCGACTTGGCCATGGAGCGCGGCGAGGTGATGGGGCGCTGCGG
>JAFAHL010000331.1 GCA_019237215.1 Hyphomicrobiales bacterium
GGTGGACAAGTTATGGGCAGCGTAGAATTTTTCCAGCCGTGCGCGCGTGCTGTTCTCCCCGAACTCTTCGCGTTCGCCCTTGCTGAGACCGAGGAAGCGCACTGCATTTCTGAACATGATCCCCTCAATCTGGGTGTTATTGTATCCCACCGCCTTCAAGAAAAAGCTCATCACGTCCGGGAATGGTTTGGATGAGAGCAGTTTGGGGAAGCGATCCTCCTGCGCAATCATCGACCAGTCGGTGCCATAGAGGAGCCGCTCATCGCTGTTGGGAAAGTGCTCCTTGAAGGCTTTCATGCATCCAACGAGCTTCCTGCTCGGACCAGTCTTGAGGATCTCGCCAAGCGAGCTGATGTCTGCATAGACATATGCCTCGGGCGAACTGGCAATGATTTTTCCTATCGTCCACTCCCAACATTTATCGACGTAGCTTTCGGGCCGAGCATATTGCACGGCTTTGTTGAAGTGTCCGAAATGAGCCAAGTTGATGCGCAGCCGTGGAAACGCATCTTGCTCGAGAACGTTGGCCCAGAATATCGGATCGGCCCGATCCTCGTAATCGCTGTTTGGCCCGAAGCTATGGCTGGTATGAGCCATGATTGGCACATTGTTCGCGCTGCACCACGTGTAAAGTTTTGAGAGAGCCGCATCGAGCTTGCGACCGATCTCCGACCCGAGTCCCATATCGGGGGACCGCAGATACGCCGGCTCGTTAAATCTGTCGTCCGACAGATGTTTGTTGTCTATCGCCCGAAATCCCATCGGCGGGTAGAGCTTAACGCCGACGAATCCGCCGGTCGTCTTGGTCAAGGGGCCGTCCAAGATGCGGGCGACCTCAATAGCGCGGCGCACGACCGCCATCGGGTCCTTATCCGTGGGTTTGCGCTGATGGTCGTAGAGAGCCTGTCGCAACGGGTCGAATCCGACGAAGCCGTGCACGCGCGGGCCTTCCCGGCGGCAGGCGATCCTGGCCATGACGTCGACCTGCTCTTCGATGCTCAGTTGATCCTCGTCCTCGAGCCATTTGGAGAAATCGACGATCGCGGGCGTCATCAACACGATCCGCGACTTCTGTCCCACCTTGCCATGAAGCTGATCAAGCTCCTCGGCCAGCTCGTAACGATGGCGCGTATACAAGAGCGCCCAGCGAATGTAACAGCCGAGCAAATCGTCACGTGAATAGAGTTCATCCGCTATGGCGTCGACCTGGAACGGCGTCAAACCTCCCAATGCCTCTCTGTCTTCCGCTGTCAGGTCTGGCTTGCCGAATTCCTCGTGTATCTGCTGATACAGAAATAATCTGATTTGCTCGAGCGCGACTTCAAGCGCGATGCCTTCAGTCAGCGACAGCGGGCGATCACTAAAAACATCCCAGCTGAACCAGATGAGCCGAAACGCACTCCGCAAGTGCTGGCGGTCCCGGTCTTGGCGCCAAGCGCTCGTCGGCTTTCTCCGTGGATCTCTTTCAAACTCATCGATCGTGTCGATTTCAGTTTGCATGTCAGGGGCTGCGCGCTTCACCTGAATCGCAATCGCGTGCACCAACGCTTCGAGCGCTCCCGGATAATCCGCGAACCGGGCGACGAGATCGCTCGTCTGCGCCGATCTCGGAACCATGACTTTCCTCGCAAAACCCTCGATCGGCAGATCGGCGGCATTGAAGACGTGACAGTGCGCGTCGATGATGCGGTCGATCCGGGGCGGCGCCGGTTGCGCCAGGCTCGGTGCCGGCAATGCGGCTTTGCCGGCCGCCAATGCGATACCGCCTGCGACAAAGTCACGTCGCCGCATCGTTTACCTCGTGCGAACACTTCGGAAAGCTATCTGGCATGGCCGGATTGTCCAGGTGTAACGAGGCTGCAAACAGCCGTGGCAAAGAGACCAGATCCGCATATGGGATGCTCATGCCATCAATACGCATATTCGGTGAAGACCGGCTCGACGCTCCGGTCCCAGGCGCCGTGAAACTTTTCCAAGAGCTCTTCGGCCGGCGTGATACCGCGCGCGACGTATTCCTCGATCGGACGCAAATAGCGTCTCTCGTCCTCGCCGCCAGCGTCCAACCGCCGACGCCGCGCAAGTCCCTTCTGCGCCAGCGCGATCGTCGTTTTAGCCAGGTGCAGCACGTCGTGCCCCGCGACCCTAGCCGCGAAGCCTAACTTCGGCACATCGTCGCGCAACTTCTGGCGCTCCTCGGCAGTCCAATTCTTGACGAGATCCCAGGCAGCCTCGAGGGAGTCGTCATCGTAGAGAATCCCGGCCCAGTAGGCTGGCAGCGCCGGCAATCTGCGCCACGGACCACCGTCCGCGCCACGCATTTCGAGATAGCGCTTGAGCCGCACTTCCGGGAAGATCGTGGAGATGTGGTTCGCCCAGTCGGAGATCGTGGCGCGCTCGCCCGGCAAGCCCGGGAGTTTTCCCTGCATCAGGTCGCGGAACGATTGGCCAGCCACGTCGATGTAGTGCTGGCCGCGCTTGACGAAATACATAGGCACGGCGAGGGCGTAGTCGACGTAACGCTCGAAGCCCATACCAGGCTCGAACGCCCACGGCAGCATGCCGCAGCGGTCGGGATCCGTATCGCGCCAGATCTCGGAGCGAAACGAGAGAAAGCCATTGGGCTTACCCTCGGTGAAGGGCGAATTGGCGAACATCGCAGTCGCGACCGGCTGCAGCGCGAGCGACACCCGCAGCTTCTTCACCATGTCGGCTTCGGAGCAATAGTCGAGGTTCGTCTGCACCGTACAGGTGCGGTACATCATATCGAGGCCGTGTTTTCCCACTTTCGGCATGTAGGCCGTCATGATGCGGTAGCGGCCCTTGGGCATCATCGGAATCTGGGACCGGCGCCAGTTTGGCGCCATGCCGAGCCCGAGAAAGCCGATGCCGAGCGGTCGCGCGATTTCCTTGACCTGCGCGAGATGCGCCATGAGCTCGGAGCAGGTCTGATGCACCGTCTCGACGGGAGCGCCCGAAAGCTCGAACTGGCCGCCTGGTTCGAGCGAGATCGCGCCGCCACCGGTCACGTCGAACAGGCCGATGATGTTGCCGTCCTCGATGATCGGTTCCCAACCGAGCAGATGCTGCATGCCCTCGAGCAACGCACGGATGCTGCGGCGGCCTTGATAAGAGACCGGGTTGTGGCCCTCGACGGTAAACACGAACTTCTCGTGCTCGGTACCGAGGCGGAACCGAGATCTGGGCTTGCTACCCGCTTCAAACCACGCGACGAGTTCCTCGCGCGTTTCTATCGGCGTCATATCGACTTGATCGCGAGCCATACACCGGTTCCGACGGAAAGGGCCGCGACCTTACACGGCGCCTGCAAGGGAGGGCAATTGGTGTCACGCCTCGCAATACGCGCGTTGTCGCGCCAAAAATCAGCATCGGCAGGGGATCGCGCCAATGCAAGAATTCGTCGAGCTTGCAGGCTTCAGGCTGCCGCGCGCCGACCTGCAAAGCGGCCGTAGAAGGTGTCCCCCTTTTCTGCCATGTCGATCAGGAGCTTTGCGGGGACAAAACGCGCGCCATGCGACCTCTCCAGCCCTTTGCAGAGTTCGACGAACGACTTGGTTCCCATCATGTCGATATACGAGAGCGTACCGCCGGTGAACGGGGCGAAGCCGAAGCCAAGGATCGAGCCTACGTCGGCCTCGCGCACGTCCCTGATCACCCCCTCCTCCACGCAGCGGGCAGTTTCAAGCGCCTGAATGGCAAGAAGGCGCTGCTTGAGCTCCTTGGTGTCTATCAGGGCCGGATCGAGCTTGCTCGGCTGCAGGTCAGCGAGACCCGGCCATAGCTTCTTCGGACCGTTTCTTGGATAGTCGTAAAAACCCTTGCCGTTCTTGCGCCCGAGGCGGCCGCGCTTCTCCACCATCTCTTCCAGCAGCGCCTTCTGCCGCAAATCGATGGCGTTAGGACCAAGATCGGCCTCGGTTGCTTTCAAAATCTTCCATACGAGATCGACCGCCACCTCGTCGTTGAGCGAGAGCGGCCCCACCGGCATTCCGGCCATCCGTCCAAGATTCTCGATCATCGCCGCTGGCACCCCTTCGGCGAGCATTAGATGGCCCTCGCGGATATAGGTCCCGACTACGCGGGAGGTATAGAAGCCACGTGCGTCGTTAACGACAATCGGCGTCTTGCGGATCACACGCACGTAATCGAGCGCGGCCGCGAGCGTCATTTCGCCCGTTTTTTTGCCGAGGATGATCTCGACCAGCATCATGCGCTCGACCGGCGAAAAGAAATGGATGCCGATGAAATTTCCTGGCCGTTTCGACATCTCCGCGAGCGAGCTGATCGGCAGGGTCGAGGTGTTGGAGCCGAAGACTGCTCCCTCCCCGATCGCAGCTTCCGCCGCGACGATGGCGCCGGCCTTGACCTTGCGGTCCTCGAACACCGCCTCGACGACGAGGTTGCAGTCCCTGAGCGCGCCGTAGTCCGAGGTCGCGCTTATGCGCGCGAGCAGCGCATCGCGCTCGGCCATGGTCGCGAGCCCCCGGTCAATCTGCTTGGCCATCAATTTAGCCGAATGGGCCTTGCCCTTGTCGGCCGCCTCTTGGTCGCGGTCGATCAACACGACGTTGAGCCCCGCCATCGCGGTGACATAGGCGATGCCAGCGCCCATGAACCCGGCACCGATCACACCGATGGTTTTCAAGTTCGTTGTCGGCACGAGCTTCGGCCGGCGCGCGCCTTTATTGAGCTCCCGCACGGACACGAACAAAGTGCGGATCATGGCCGCCGCTTCCGGCGAGCGCAGGATTTTGGCAAACCAGCGCGACTCCACGCGCAACGCGACATCCATAGGCAGCTGTAGGCCTTCGTAGACGACTTGCATGACGGCGCGCGCACCCGGGTAGTTGTCGTAGGTCTCGCGCCGGTACATCGCGTTGGCGGCGGGGAAGGTCATCATGCCGACCTTGGAATAAACCGGTCCGCCTGGCAGCCGGAAGCCTTCCATGTCCCACGGCGCCTTGGCCGTTCCGTTGGTCCTGATCCATTCCTTGGCGTGCGCCATGACTTCGGCCGCGGGCACAATGGCGTCGATGAGCTTCATGTCCTTGGCGTGCGCGAGGCGAAGTTGATCGCCCTTCAGCAAGAACCGGAGCGCATCGGCCGGCGGCATCATGCGGGCGATGCGTTGCGTTCCGCCGGCGCCGGGAAACAGGCCGATCTTGATTTCCGGCAATCCCACGCGCGTGTTCGCGCTCTCGCCTGCGACCCGGTAATGGCACGCCAGGCAAAGCTCGAAACCACCCCCGAGCGCCGTGCCGGTGATCGCCGCCACCCAGGGTTTGCCGCATGTCTCGAGGCGCCGATACAGCAGGGACAACTTGCGGCTATCCTCGAAAAGCGCGGAGGCCGCGGCCTCTTCGCCGCGTGTCCTTGCCATCTCGGCGAACGTATGGATGGACGTTTCCAGCATGGTGAGATCTGCGCCGGCACAAAACGCCTCCTTGCCCGAGGTGATGACCGCGCCCCTGATTGCGCGATCCCCGGCAACAGTCTCGACGATATCGGAAAGCTCCTCGATGACGTTTAGATCGATGACATTCATCGAACGACCGGGGGCGTCCCAAGTGATGAGCGCGATGCCGTTTGCGTCGGTATCGAGCTTGAAATTGACGTAAGTCATGGCATGCCCCGGGCCTCGATCGCCTCATCCATCGCTTTATCCACCGCTTCTCGGGTAGGCTTCGCCCGACTTGCGCGAAAAGCGAAAGCCGCTCTCGTCCCTGTCGTAAACGAGATCGACATCGGAATAATGCGCGCGCTCACGCTTTGCGCGCGTGCCGACCTCGAGGTAGACCGCGTCGCGTTGCGACCTATTGACGAGATGATGACCGTTAGCGACCCCAGCCTTGAAGCCCGCGGCGTCGCCCGGTTGCAACACGGTCGTGCCACCGTCCTCGATCAGCGTGATCTCGCCCTCCAGGACGTAAACGAACTCGTCTTCGGCCTCGTGCCAGTGGCGCAACGCGGAGGCGGCGCCGGGCTTAAGGCGCGTGAGGTTGACCCCGAACTGCGTGAGCCCGACGACATCGCCGAGCGCGGCCTTCTCTCGGCCCTCGGTAACGGCGCGCCATGGTTCGGGATAGGCGCCTTTGGTGCGCACCATCGCCTTGGCAATGTCTATCTTCGGCACCTTTACTCCTCAATCGCGGATCGGCTCGCCTGACTTACGAAGGTAGCGGCGGCTGGTTTGGTCGCGCTCCATCATGAAATCGACGTCGGGGTAGTGCACGCGCTCGCTTCGAGCACGCGTGCCGACCTCGAGATAGACCGCGTCGCGTTCGCTGCGGTTGACGAGGCAATGGGCGATGCCGCTTCCGGCCTTGAAGCCTGCGGCATCGCCCGGACTTAGTACGGTCTCACCTTCGTTCTCGCGGAGGATCAACTCGCCTTCAAGCATGTAAATGAACTCGTCCTCATGTTCGTGCCAGTGGCGTAGCGCCGAGGCCGAGCCGGCTGCGATGCGCGTGATGTTCACGCCAAACTGGGTCAAGCCTGCCGCATCGCCGATCCTCTGCTTTTCGCGTCCAGAGATCACGGAAGCGAATTCTCTCGGATAGGACGCGATCTGCTGCGCCGGAATTCCTTCGATCTCGATCTTTGGCATCTGCTCCGTAACCCGGCTAATGATCGCAACCCACCTGTTCGTTTCGTGCTGCGGCGCGGGCGGAACTAGACCCGCTCGATGATGGTGGCGGTGCCCATGCCAGCCCCGATGCACAGCGTCACGAGGGCAGTCGACAGATCGCGTCGCTCCAATTCATCGATGACGGTACCGAGGATCATGGCGCCGGTCGCGCCGAGCGGGTGACCCATGGCAATCGCCCCGCCGTTGACATTGACCTTGGCCGCATCGAGGTCGAAAGCCTGACAATAGCGCAGCACCACCGACGCGAAGGCCTCGTTGACTTCGACGAGATCGATGTCGTCGAGCGACATCTTCGCCTTCGCCAGAACTTTCTTCGTCACGTCGACGGGCCCGGTCAGCATGATTGCCGGCTCCGAGCCGATATTGGCGAACGCCCTGATGCGCATACGCGGCTTCAACCCGGCACTCTCGCCGGCCTGTTTGCTGCCGATCAGCACGGCGGCGGCGCCATCGACAATGCCGGACGAATTGCCGGCATGGTGCACGTGGTTGATCATCTCGAGTTCGGGATGTGCCTGTACTGCGACCGCATCGAAGCCACCCATCTCGCCGAGCTGCACGAAGGAAGGATTGAGCTGTGCCAAGGATTGCATGGTGGTACCGGGCCGCATCTGCTCGTCCTTGGCGAGGATGGTGAGCCCGTTCACATCCTTGACTGAAACCACCGAGCGCGCGAAACGGCCTTCGCTCCACGCAGTCGCCGCGCGTTTTTGGCTTTCCACGGCGTAGGTATCGACGTCATCGCGGGAGAAACCGTATTTCGTTGCGATGAGGTCGGCCGAAATCCCTTGCGGCATGAAGTAGGATTTGAGCGCGATGGCGGGATCCATGGGCCAGGCGCCGCCCGCGGCGCCGATGCCGACCCGGCTCATGGATTCGACCCCTCCGCCGATGGTCATATCGTGCTGGCCCGACATGATCTCGGCTGCGGCAAAATTGACCGCGTCGAGTCCCGAGGCACAAAAGCGGTTGATTTGGACACCCGGCACGCCATTGCCATAGCCTGCCGTGAGCGCCGCCACGCGCGCGATATCGCCGCCGGCCTCACCGACCGGATCGACACAACCAAGCACGACGTCGTCGACGAGCGCCGGGTCGAGCTTGTTGCGCTCTCTTACCGCCGCGAGCGCCTGCGTCGCCAGATTGAGCGCGGTCACCTCATGCAGCGCACCGTCCGCCTTGCCGCGCCCTCGCGGCGTGCGAACATGGTCGTAGATAAAGGCGTCGGGCATAAGTGTCTCCGGGGTGGTCGCGGCATCTCAGAAGCCGGCGGCGAATGGGCGAGGGAATGTTTGCGGCCTTTGATGGTCCATCATCCATCATCCGAGCTCAGAGACTCCTTGCGATCAAAAGCTTCATGATCTCGTTGGTGCCGGCATAGATACGCATCACGCGCGCGTCGCGATACATACGCGAGATCGGAAACTCCTCCATGTAACCATAGCCGCCGAAGAACTGCAGGCAACGATCGATGATCTTTCCCTGCAGGTCGGTGATCCAATACTTGGCCATGGAAGCCGTAACCGTATCGAGCGTGCCGCTAAGATAGCGCTCGATGCAATGGTCGTGAAACACCCGCGCAATTGTCGCCTCCGATTTGCATTCGGCGAGCCCGAACTGGGTATTCTGGAATTCAATTATCTTCTTGCCGAAGGCCTGTCGCTGCTTGACGTACTCGATCGTGAGAGCAAGCGCGCGCTCAATCATGGCCTGGGCATGGACTACGACGATGAGGCGCTCGCGCGGAAGATCGTTCATGAGCTGTGCGAAGCCCTGGCCTTCCTCGCTACCGAGCAAGTTCTCCGCCGGCAGCTTCACGTCATCGAAGAACAGTTCGGAGGTGTCGGCGGAATCAAGCCCGAGCTTTTTGAGCTTGCGGCCGCGGCGAAAGCCGGGCGCATCTTCGGTTTCCACCACCATCAGCGACACGCCCTTGGCGCCCGCGCTCGCATCGGTCTTCGCAACGACGATGATCAGGTTGGCGTGCTGGCCGTTGGTGATGAAGGTCTTCGAGCCGTTGAGCACATAGCCGTTGCCCGACTTCTTCGCCGTCGTGCGCACGCCTTGCAGGTCGGAGCCCGTGTCGGGCTCGCTCATGGCGACCGCGCCCACGAGTTCGCCGCTGACGAGCTTGGGCAGCCAGCGTTTTTTCTGCTCGTCGGTGCCGTAGTGCAGGATATAAGGCGCAACGATGCCGGAGTGCAGCGGCGCACCGAATGAATCAAAACCCGCAAAGCTCAATTCCCGGCCAATCACCGCTTCGTGCGCGAACGTGCCGCCGGCGCCGCCGTATTCTTCAGGGATCGCCGGGCAAAGGAGCCCGGCTGCGCCGGCTTTGTTCCAGACTTCGCGCTCGTACCGGCCCTCCTCGTTCCAGGTATCGAGGTGCGGCACGTACTCGGCCGCAATGAAGCGCCGTGCCTGCTCCTCGAGCAGCACGAGATCCTCGGTCATCCAACCCGGAGGCGGAACGTTGAGGACGTTCATGCGCAACCCCGTTGATCGCACAGCCTACAGGGCACCGCTGCACTATGCGAGAGCAACGAGCGTTGACAAGCGGCTAGCATTTTTTCACACCCGGCGGATCGCTGAAAACCGGTTGGCGAACCACCTCGGCCTCGTACCCCCGCCATGCCGGAAGCAGGCTGGCAGCGCCTGCGAGCTCATTCCCCGCGCCAGCCGCCCCACCTTAGGCTGGGCCACTTATCCACCGTCGACGGCGCGGTCGTGGCCGCATGTGGAAGCGGCATTCTCGTTCCGGCATGGGCGCCCAAGCCGCAGCCAGCGACGACAGGACGAATGCAGACCTCGCCGCACCGCTGGCGCCGTGCCAGGGCGATGACCGCGCGCATCCACTGCCGCGTCCACCGAACCGCGCCATCCGCAGCCCTGCCCAACCTCGAGCTTGCCATGACGCGTCCTGCACAATAAAAAATGTGCGCAGGCGTGGCGTGCACGACGAACATCGGTAGAATGCGCCCGCCTGACCGCTGAGTCCCGAGCCAATTCGCGGGCGTCGTCCGGCGGCGCCCTCTCGCCACGATAAGCGCAAGTCGGCTCCGCCGGCTGCTGCCGCGATTTCGTCAGACGGCCATTTGCGGGAATAGCGCCGCGAATTCGGTCGAGACTCTATTAACCCTTCGGGGGGACCGGCGTGAGCCGCCCCGCGAACACCTGAGCCTCGAACCAAGGACCGCGCGCTTGCAGATCTACCTTCCGATCGCAGACCTGCCGGTCAACGTGTTCGTCATTCTCGCTATGGGGCTCGCGGTCGGATTCATCTCCGGCATGTTCGGGATCGGCGGCGGATTCCTCATGACGCCGCTACTGATCTTTCTCGGCATCTCACCGGCGGTCGCGGTGGCAAGCGTCACCGGCCACATCGCCGCCTCCTCGATGTCCGGCGCCGTCAGCTATTGGCGGCGCCGGGCGATCGATCTCGCACTCGCCTTCATGCTGCTCGCGGGCGGCATAGTAGGCACCGCCTTTGGCGTCTGGTTTTTCACGATGCTGCGCGCAATCGGCCAACTCGATATCACTATCGGTCTTTCCTACGTCGTTCTCCTCGGGATTGTCGGCGCACTCATGGTAACCGAGAGCGTGCGCGCCATCATCCGGGCGCGGCAAGGCAAGCCGGTCGAGCTGCGCAGGCCTGGTAGCCATACTTGGATCCATGGCCTACCGCTCAAGTTGCGCTTCAAACGCTCGCGCATTTATGTCTCCGCGATTCCGGTCTTGGGAATCGGATTCATCATCGGCTTCGTCGGGGCGGTCATGGGCATCGGTGGCGGCTTCCTGTTGGTGCCCATGCTGATCTATGTCCTGCGGGTGCCGACTGCGACGGTGATCGGCACCTCCATGGTGCTTACACTCGTGACGATGGCGTCCGCGACGGTAATGCATGCGGCGGTCAATCACCTTGTCGACGCATTGCTGGCACTGTTTCTGATGGTCGGCGGCGTGATCGGCGCGCAGTTCGGGGCGCGCGCCGGACAGAAGATGAGCGGCGAGCGGCTCCGTCTCCTCCTTGGCCTGCTGGTGCTTGCCGTCGGAATCCGCTTCGCGCTCGATCTCGTGCTGCCGCCGCAGACGCTCTATTCCATCCGTACCTTGGACGCCGACATATGACACGCCCCTCCCCATTTGGCCTTCTCACTGCGCTCGGCGCGCTCATCGTGTCGGTTGCGCCCGCCGCGGGCGAGCGGCTCGTCGCTTCCCTGTCCAACCATCGGGTGATGGTGACGTCGAATTTTACCGGCGAAGAGCTCGTGTTGTTCGGCGGAATCGAGCAGGATGCGACATCGCGGCCGCGACGCGGCGAGTACGACATCGTCGTCACGGTGACCGGGCCGAGCCAGACCGTGGTGACGTTCCGCAAGGCGAGAGCGCTTGGCATCTGGGTCAATGCCGACTCGCGCGTGTTCGAGGATGCACCCGCCTATCTCGCCGTGCTCTCAAACCGACCCCTCGACACCATCACCAGTGCCGAAACGCTACGCCGCCTGCAGCTTGGTCTTGACAACATTCCCTTGCCGCAGCGGGCCAGCGTCAATATTGCCGATGCCGCAAGCGATGATCCCTTCCGCGTCGCGTTCATCAAGATCAAAAGCGATCAGGGGCTCTACCGCGAGGCGTCCAACGGCGTAACTTTCCTCGCCCCCGCGTTGTTCCGCGCCTCGATACCGTTGCCGGCCGAGGTGCCGGTCGGCACCTATGAGGTCGATGTCAGGCTGTTCGCGGACGGGGCTCAGATCGCACGCACACCCGCTCCGTTCGAGGTCTACAAATCGGGTTTCGAACAAGTCGTCACGGTGGCCGCGCGGGATCATGGCGTGCTCTACGGCCTCACCACGGCAATGATGGCCATTGCCACCGGCTGGTTCGCATCGGTTGTTTTCAGGCGGGATTGAAGCGCGGCGCGTGCCACGCAGCCGTTGACAACTGTCATGCCTGTCTAGGACCCCGGTACGATTGCTGTGCCGACGCCCGGTTCTGAAAGTCGCACCCGCGATCCGAGCTGAACGCATTGAAGGACGCCTCGCTAATTCGCCGCAATCGCCTTTTCTACGAAGGTAGTGGTGTAAGTCTTCGATAGATCGACCCTCGCGCTCGCGACTGAAGGATCAAACAGCTTGAGCACCTCATAAGCGGTCTCGACCGCGCCGGGAACGAAACGCCCATCGGGCGAGTACATCGCCTGGCTCGCCGCCAAGGCCCTCACATAGACCTCACGGTTGCCGAGCGCATATTCCTGCGGCACCGCCGTGGCGATGTCCTCGGCCGGGTGGGCCGACATCCATTTCAAAGCGCGCACGAAGGCAGTGACGATGGCTTGCACGGTGCGCGGATTCTTCGCGATGAAATTCGTGGTCGTATAGACCACGCCACCGGGATAAGGCCCGCCGTAGACCGCCTGCGTGCCCTCGGGCGTGCGTGTGTCTGCCACTACTTTCACCAGACCTTCGCTTTGCATGAGGCTGATCATGGGATCGGAGCTGACGATGGCGTCTATGTCCGCCCGCCGTGCCGCTGCCACCGCAGTCGAGGTTACGCCGGTGCCGACGAACGACGCGTCATCGGCCTTGAGTCCGCTGCGCATCAGCATATAGGCCGCCATGAAATGGGTGCTCGAGCCAGGTGAAGTGACGCCGATGGTCAATCCTTTCAGGCTCTGGGGCCCGCGGTAGGCGATGGATTTCGATGCAATCGTGGCGAGCACGAATCCGGGATAGTGCCCATATTGCGTGACGGCGACGAGCGGCTGGTCTTTGGACTGCATCTGGATGGTGTGATCGAAGGTGCCGACGCCCACCTCGGCACTGCCGCCGACGAGCGACTGCAGGGCGCGGGCGCCGCTTTGCACATCAGCGATCTCGACCTCGAGCCCAGCGTCCCGGAAATAGCCAAGCCGCTCGGTGATGGAGAGCGGCAGATAGAAGATTGCCGATTTGCCGCCGACCGCCAGCCGCACCTTCGGCATTTCCGGTTTGTCCTGTGCGCCGACCGGGCTCATCAGCGCGACTGCGGCAACCGCGATGATGGCGGGCAAGGCATGCTTCATCGTTGTTTCCTTGCTGACTCGACGCTGGATTTGATGCCGACGAATCCTGCCGACCGGACCGCCAGATGACAGCAGGGCCAGCGAATAACAGCGGTATCCCATCTGTGATTGCGTCAATTACAGCATATCTCAAGGCGATGCGACCCGAAGATATTCTCTTACCGACGCCTGCCGGCGTGTACTGCAAAATCGGCGGTTTCCATATCGACCCCACACGGCCCGTGGACAAGGCCATGATCACGCATGGTCATTCCGACCACGCGCGCGCTGGCCACGGCGCGGTCCTGGCCACGCAGGAGACGCTTGACCTGATGCGCCTGCGTTACGGCGAGACCTACGCCCTCTCGACGCAGGCGGTCCGCTACGGCGAGACCGTCACGCTCGGCGGCGCACGGGTGACGTTTTATCCCGCGGGTCACGTGCTCGGTTCGGCGCAGATCGCCATCGAGGCAAACGGCCTGCGAATCGTGGCCTCGGGCGATTACAAGACCGTCGTGGATCCCACCTGCGTCGCGTTCGAACTCGTCGCTTGCAACGTATTCATCACCGAGGCCACGTTCGGGCTGCCGGTCTTTCGTCACGGCAACGCCGACGCCGAGATCGCAAAGCTCCTGCGTTCAGTCGCACTGTTTCCCGACCGCGCGCATCTCGTCGGAGCCTATTCGCTCGGCAAGGCACAGCGCGTGATGGCGCTGATTCGCAAGACCGGATACGACCAGCCCATCTACCTTCATGGCGCAATGGAGAAGATCACACGCTACTACGAGAGCCGAGGCATCGACCTCGGGCGTTTTGAGCTCGCGCGCGCGGCAAACAAGGCAGAGCTCGCCGGCACCATCACGCTCTGTCCTCCGTCCACGTTGAAGGAGTTGTGGTCCCGACGCTTCCCCGATCCGGTGACTTGCTTTGCCTCGGGATGGATGCGCGTGCGGGCGCGGGCGCGCCAACACCAGGTCGAATTGCCACTCGTGATTTCAGATCACGCCGACTGGGACGGCCTCACTGCGACCATCGCCGCGACCGGCGCCTCGGACGTCTGGGTCACCCACGGCCAGGAAGAAGCGCTCGTGCACTGGAGCGTGACCCACGGACTGCAGGCCCAACCGCTGAATATCATCGGCTATGGCGACGAGGACGAAACTGGTGACGTCACCGAAAGCTCAGATCTCGCCGCAATGTCATGAACCGCTTCGCCGAATTGCTCGATCGCCTCGCCTATGAGCCGGGCCGCAACAACAAGTTGCGGCTGATGACGGATTATTTCCGCAGCACCCCTGACCCCGAGCGCGGCTTCGCGCTCGCGGTACTCACCGGCGCGTTGAGCTTTCAGCATGCCAAGCCCAGCATGATCCGCGCGCTGATCGGCGAGCGTGTCGACCCGGTGCTGTTCGAATTGTCCCACGATTATGTCGGTGACCTCTCCGAGACCGTCGCGCTGATGTGGCCAGCTCGCACGCAAGCCGGTATGTCGCTGCACGCACGGGATACTTCCACCTCCGCTTGCGCGCGACCGCTGGAAAGGAAGCATGCTGACGGTTCGCAAGGCCATGATGAGTTGTTGTTGTCTTCGGTCGTCACCGCGCTCTCCTCCCTCGGCAAATCGGAGTTGCCCGCGCAGTTTGCGCGCTGGCTCGATCAGCTCGACGAGACCGGCCGCTGGGCGCTGCTCAAGCTCGTGACCGGTGGCTTGCGGATCGGCGTCTCGGCACGGCTTGCGAAGACCGCGGCTGCTACGCTCGGCGACAAAGACCCGCAGGAGGTCGAGCTGATTTGGCCCAGCGTGCGCCCGCCCTACGTCGAACTGTTCGCCTGGCTGGAAGGGCGCGGCCACAAGCCGGCGGCCGGCGATGCCGCTCCCTTCCGGCCCGCGATGCTGGCTCATGCAATCGATGATAGCGACCTGGTGGCCCTCGACCCGAAAGATTTTTTGGGCGAATGGAAATGGGATGGCATTCGCGTTCAAGCCGTCACGGGCACAGGCGAGGACGGCAGAATGATTGCCCGGCTCTATTCGCGCACCGGCGAGGATATTTCCGCTAGTTTCCCCGACCTGATCGAAGCCTTGCGGCTACCGGGCGCAATCGATGGCGAACTGCTGATCATGCGCGACGGCCGCGTGCAAAGCTTCAACGTGCTGCAGCAACGGCTCAACCGCAAAACAGTCAATGCCAAGTTACTGGCCGAATTTCCCGCGCATCTGCGCGCCTACGACCTTCTGGTTGACGGTGAGGAAGACCTGCGCGAGCGTCCCTTCACCGAACGGCGAAGGCGGCTCGAGCGGTTCATCGCCCGCCTCGCTGAGCCGCGCATCGATCTCTCACCCCTGGTGACGTTCGCCACTTGGGACGATCTCGCCGTCGCACGCAAAGACCCCGTAGCCGCGGGTGCCGGCGCTGACGCCGAAGCAATCGAAGGCATCATGCTCAAGCGCCGCGATGCGGCCTATTTGCCCGGCCGTCCCAAGGGCCCGTGGTGGAAATGGAAGCGCGATCCATTCATCGTTGATGCGGTGCTGATGTACGCCCAGCGCGGCCACGGCAAGCGCTCGTCCTATTATTCCGACTATACTTTCGGAGTCTGGACCAAGGGCGAGGACGGTGACGTGCTGGTGCCCGTTGGCAAAGCTTATTTCGGTTTTACCGACGAGGAGCTCATTCAGATCGATCGCTTTGTCCGCCGCAACACCGTGGAGCGCTTCGGCCCGGTGCGCGAAGTGGTGCATGAGACTAATCAGGGCCTGGTGATCGAAGTCGCCTTTGAGGGTTTGCAGCGCTCGACGCGGCACAAGTCAGGCTTGGCCATGCGCTTTCCGCGCATCAACCGGCTACGCTGGGACAAGCCGCCCGGCGAGGCCGGCCGGCTGGAAACACTCGAACGAATGCTGGAAAAGATCGAGACCGGCCGCGGCGCGACCGCAGCGGCGAATCAAGGTGATAGGATGTTGTCATGAGCATGCCAACGGAGCGGCCGATGGCCAACAATTACCTCAATCGGTTCTTTGGTGGGCCGCCGTTGTCGGTCATCTTCCGGCTGATCCTGCTGTCGATCCTGATCGGGGTGATCCTGGAGGTAATCGGGCTCGATCCCTGGAACATCATCGAAAGCTTGAAACGGCTCGTGCTGCACATCTGGGACATGGGCTTCGATGCGTTGCGTTGGCTCTGGCGCTATCTCCTCCTCGGCGCCGCCGTGGTGGTACCGATCTGGTTGGTTGTGCGCGTCATGCGCGTGACAAAGGGCCAATGATTGTACTTACGCGCCGCCCGGATTTCGCGCCTGACCTCAGGAGGACATGGAGGAGCCGGCGAAACCCGCACCTTATGCCGGCCACTTCTCCGCTGTCATCGCGGCAGCATCTGCCCCGACAAGCTCGTCGATTCTCGCCTGCCCAGCTCGACGCAGCACTTGCGACAGCTCGGATTTGATGGCCGCGACGAGTCGCAGCCCGTGAAACACGAGCGCGCTGTAGAGCTGGATCAGGGACGCTCCCGCTCTGATCTTCGCAACAGCCGCTTGGCCCGAGTCGATGCCGCCCACGCCGATGAGCGGGAACGCACCCTCGACCCGCACATAGGTCTCCGCCAGCATGCGCGTCGCGAGCGGAAACAGCGGACGCCCAGACAGGCCCCCTGGCTCCCGCGCCGTGGCTTGATCGCGCAGCGTCAGCGGCCGCGCCAGCGTCGTGTTGCCGATAATCATGCCGTCGACACGGTGCCTGCGCGCTGCGCCGACGATGTCATCGAGCTCGCCGAGCGTGAGATCGGGCGCAATCTTGATCAGCAAGGGCGTTGGGCCGGCCACTCTGCTCATGCGCACGCGCGCCTCCACCACGCGCGCCAGAAGATGGTCGAGCATCTTCGCCTGCTGCAGCTCGCGCAGGCCCGGAGTGTTGGGCGAGGAGATATTGACGGAGAAGTAGCTCGCCACTGGCGCAAAGGTTTCGATCAAGCGCACATAGTCAGCGATGCGGTCGGCGCTTTCCCTGTTCGCGCCGACATTAACCCCGACGATGCCACCTTCGTGTGCGCGCGCGGCAAGACGGCGCAGCACGGCGGCGGCGCCCTCGCTGTTGAAGCCCAGCCGATTGATCACGCCCTCATCGCGGTTGAGCCGAAAGACGCGCGGGCGCGGATTGCCGGACTGCGGCAAAGGCGTGACGGTTCCAACTTCGACGAAGCCAAAACCGAGCTTGAGCAACGCATCGGGTACCTCGGCATGCTTGTCGAAGCCCGCTGCCATGCCCACTGGATTGGGGAAATTGAGCCCGAAGGCACGCACGGCGAGCCGCGGGTCGTCCGCGACCAGCTTGGCGAACGGCGGAAGTTTCAGCGCGTGGATGGCAATCCGATGGGCGTCCTCAGGGTCGAGCATGCGCAGCATCGGCCGCGCAAGCGACTCGAGCAGGCCGATCACGGCATAAGCTCCGGAAAGACGTGCTGTTGATCGATCCCGAGGGGAAGCGGCCTAACCCACAACACGGCAGCGAGGGGCAGCTGGCCGTAAAGATGCGGAAACAAATCACCGCCGCGCGAGACCTCCCATTTCAACGCATCGCCCAGCGCGTCTGCGTCGACCGCGATTAGCATCAAATCCTCAGCCCCGGCAAAGTACCTCGTTGCGGTATCGCGGACCTGCGTGGCGGACGAGAAGTGGATGAAGCCGTCGCGCGCATCGACGGGCGGACCGCGGAATACGCCGGCACGCTCGGCCTCGCTCCAGAGCGCGTTTGGGCAAATTTTGTAGATGGTCCTCGCCACGCGGCCCCTCATTCGCCTGCGAGATTGGATGTCCCTGAGATCAATCCCGTCCGCCAAAGTACGATGGCCAGTTAACTCCGGCTGCGCCGCTGACCTCAAGCACAGCAGCGCTTGGGGTCACGGCTTTAGCGTAGCAAATGCCGTTGCACTTGAGATTGCATTATTTTATTTTGAGCGTAGGGGTTGCAGGTACTGAGAAACGGTGCCGATCATCGGGTTGGCGGAGCCCGGCGAAAGCCGGCTACTTCGATGGGGCGGGCTTTCCAGCCGGGTCCCGACTGGGATGAGATTCCCGGCGCCGATGACGGACACGCTGAGCGGCTGGCGATTTCCGGCGCCGCTACCATGTGCCGGAGCGGCGCACGGCAAAGTTGATCGAGCCGCACTCGATCCCGCTCATGTCGCCGGTAACGGTTGCGCACTTTTGTCGGCCGCGCATGTGTAGTATGAGAGCGTGAACGGATGTGCTTCCACAAAAGTTCGCTATCGTGAGATCACCGCCGAGAGAAGGACAATGACGGCATTGCAAATGGTTCGACGTAAAGCTTCCTGCGCGTGTTGCAGCGGTTTTCTGGATGGCAAATTCGATCGCCGGCACTTTGTACGGGCCGTCGCGGTGGGAGCTGCGACCTTCGGGCTCGCCCCATACATCGCCCTTGCAGCTGAAGGGAATTATGAGGCGATGGTTCTGTCCTGCATCGATCCTCGCATGCAGGAGCCGGTGCACAAATATACGGTCGAGCAGAACTTAACCGGCAAGTTCAGCCAATTCGTGATTGCTGGTGCTGCGATCGGCGTCGTCGCGCCCGCGTTCAAGGAGTGGCACAAGGCATTTTGGGACAATCTCGGCACGTCGATTCAGCTGCATCACATCAAGAAAGTCATCGCAATCGACCATCGCGATTGCGGCGCTGCAAGGATTGCCTATGGCGAGGCCAAGGTCGCAACCCCGCAAGTGGAGACCGAAACGCATAAGGCGGCGCTCGCGGAATTCCGCAAACAAGTCGGAGAGCGCCATCCGCAGCTCGGCGTAGAGACCGGACTGATGGCGCTCGACGGCAAGCTGGAGATGTTCAGCTGACCGCTTGGGCGAGTCGCTGCTGCAAGATCACCCTGCGGCGGCGCTGCGCGTGAAAATGCAACCGTTGCGATCCCGTTGCGCCGGGGTTCGGAATGCTCCCAGCCGCCTCAGCGATTCCAGAAGAGCCAGCCGGCACGGACGAGATAGATCGCACTGATGGCGAAGATGATCGCGCGCGTCCACTGCCGAAATCCGTGATCGGTCATTCGCTCGATGACGAAAGGCGCGAGCGAGGTGCCCGCAATCGCCAACAGGACCGCCGGGCCGGTCGCCCAGAGCGGCAGATCGCCGACGCCCGATAGCGAGCCGAAATAGACCGCGCGCACGACGTGGCTGAAGGACTGCGCGACGGCCTTGGTGGCATTGGTCGTCTTGCGATCGAGCATGCTCTTCTGGAAGAAGATGTCGAGAAAGAGTCCTCCGACCCCTGCCAGAATCTGGATGATCGTGGTCGCCACGCCGGTGATGAACGGCACGCCCCGCCATTCGATGTTTGGGCGCATGGCGGCGGGGAGAGCCTCCACCACGAACGGCATCAAACCAAGTGCGAGGTAGACCATCGCCTTGTCCGGAACGAACGCGATCATCCACATGCCGATAAAGGAGATGGCGGCGCCGACCACATACCAACCGAAAATGGGCCACAGCACGTACCTGCGCCACTGCAAAACGCGCCAGCCATTGGCGAACAGCTGGATGATTGAAAAAAGAATCATCCCGGTGGCGACGTCGAAATAGTTGAGCAGAACGCCGAGCAGCACCATGCCTCCGGCCATGCCGAAGACGCCGGAGAGAAATGAAGAAAAGACGATGGTGGCTCCGATAAGAGCCAGGACCGAAGGGATCATTGCGGGATGAGCTTAGGACGACGGCCCAGTGTCCCTCACCTGCGGTCTGCCCGCAAGGACAGCCAGCCGGCAATGGTCGCGGCAGCGAGCGACGCGCAGCATTGGCGATGAGGCAAGCAGCGTTTGTCCGACGTCGGCACAAATGAAGACACGCGTTTTATGCCGATCTCGCCAGCGCGCCGTCGATCATGTCGATCGTGTTCTGGGGCCCGTACACCGCCACGAACGAGCCGAAGCGCGGACCCTTCTCCTGGCCGAGTAGCACCTGATAGAGCATGTTGAACCAATCGAGCGCAACGCCCGGCTTGCCATCTTTGCTCTTGATCTTTCCGGTCCTGTCGAGAAACGGCTCGCGCCGGCCGACTTCGTAAACCACCTGCTGGATTTGCTCCGCGGTCGAATCAGCGGGGAGCTGCGCGAGCGCCTCGCGCAGGTCGAGAAGCGCCGCACGCTCGCCCTCGCTCGGCTCGCGAAACCTCTTCTGCGGCAGCACGAAATCGCGAAAATAGTGGATGGCATAGCGCACGAGAGCGTCGAACCTCGGGTGCGTCTGCGGCGTCACGCCGGGACGATAGCGGCCGATGAAGCCCCACAAGGTCTCGGCGTTCTCCGCGTTCGAGGATGCGACCAGCGTCAGTAACATCGAAAACGAGATCGGCATGTCTGGCTCCGGCGGGTGGCCCGAATGGATGTGCCAGACCGGATTGGACAGGCGCTGCTTGCGGTCCTGCCGTTCGTAGGCCTCCAGAAACTGCTGGTACTCGTCGACGTGCCGCGGAATGACGTCAAAGTAGAGACGCTTGGCGGCCTTCGGCTCCCGATACATGAACAGCGAGAGCGACTCCGGCGACGCGTAGCGCAGCCATTCGTCGATGGTCAGCCCGTTGCCTTTGGACTTGGAGATCTTCTGGCCGCTCTCGTCGAGAAAGAGCTCGTAAATAAAACTCTCAGGCGGAGTGCCGCCGAGCGCGCGGCAAACCTCGCCCGAAAGCTTGACCGAATCGATCAAATCCTTGCCGGCCATCTCGTAGTCGACGCCGAGCGCGACCCAACGCATCGCCCAGTCGGGCTTCCACTGCAGTTTCACCCGCCCGCCGGTCACGAGAGTCGTCGCACGTTCTTTTGTGTCCGGATCCTCATAGGTGATCGTTCCCGCCCTGGCATCGTGGGCCAGGATCGGCACCTGCAGCACAATGCCGCTGTGCGGCGAGATCGGCAGAAACGGGGAATAGGTCTGCGCGCGCTCCTCACGCAGCGAGGGCAGCATGATGTCCATGACCGCATCGAAGCGTTCAAGCACCCTCAAGAGCGTGGCGTCGAAACGGCCCGACGTGTAGCAATCGGTCGAGGATAAAAACTCGTATTCGAAGCCGAATTGGTCGAGGAAGGCGCGCAGCCGCGCGTTGTTGGCCGCGCCGAACGACGGGTATTCGGTCGAAAACGGATCCGGCACGCGGGACAGCGGTTTGCCGAGATGGCGCGCCATCATGTCTCGATTCGGAACGTTCTCCGGCACCTTTCGCAACCCATCCATGTCGTCGGAGAACGCGATCAGGCGGGTCTTGATTTTGTCGTCGGTGAGCACGCGAAAGGCATGGCGCACCATGGTGGTGCGAGCGACCTCGCCGAAGGTACCGATGTGCGGCAGGCCCGAAGGACCATAGCCGGTCTCGAACACCACCTCGTCCTTGGGATGCTTCTTCAGCCGCGCGACGAGCTTGCGCGCCTCCTGAAACGGCCAGGCGTTCGAGTTTTCGGCGATCTCGCGCACGGCTGGGACGTGGACCTCGACCGTGGACATCAATGGCTCTCCGGCCGCGGACACTAGAAACCACACCCCCTGGCGTCAATCAAAACGCCTACGGCGCAACCACTCACCTGCGAAATTCAGATGCGGATTTGGGCCGGGTTGTCGGTGCCGCAAAAGAAAATGCCCTCGAAACCACAGGCTCTACCAAGCTCACTGAAGGGCAGCTCGCAACGACGTGAACGCCATATTCAGCTTCGAGCCCAGGCCCGAAAGCGCGGTGATGATGGCGACCGACATGCCGGCCGCGATCAGCGCGTATTCGACGACCGTAGCGCCGCTTTCCTCGCGCGCGAAACGCGCAAGAAGCCTTTTCATGTCTCCAGCACTCCAGCGGCCATTTAGCATGGCTGCGAGTCAATCACCGGCGTGCTTCGATATCGTTGCACAGTTCGCTAAAATTGAGTGCAACTCGGTCTTTTCAGCCCTTGGAGCGGGCAGCGGCCTGCAGGAACCTAGGGCTCAAAACGGACTTATTGGGAAATAGCGCAGCCACAAATCGGTAAAACGACCCTGTTCCCAGACGCGGAACAGCGCCCAATTCAGGGCGAGCCGCATCGTGTCGTTACCCTTTTTAACGGCAATTCCGATGCCTTCGCCGAAGTAGCGGCTGTCTATGTAAGGCCCGCCACGGAAGGAACAGCAATTCTCGGAATCGGTGCCGTTGAGCCAGAAGGCGAGCGAGATCGCATCGCCGAACAAGAGATCGACATCACCGCGCCGCAAGGCGAGCCGCGCCACGTCCGCGCTCGGATAGGCGCGAACCTCGGCCTCGGTAAACAGGGCCTTAAGATATGCTTCATGCGCCGTGCCGGCGACCACGGCGACCTTCTTGCCCTCTAGCCGCTCAGGCAGCGGATCATCGATCGGGGAGTCGCGCTTGGCCACGAAACGCGCCGGCGTGCGGTAATAGGAATCGGTGAAATCGACCTTGGCCCGCATGTCCAAGGTCGCCGTGATAGAAGCAATCGCGGCATCGCCCTGATTGCCGTTGAGCGCTGCAATGAGCGTCTCGAAGCGGCGCATCTGGATCGTACAGGCGACCTTGAGCTCCTCGCAGAGCAGGCGCGCTAGATCGACATTGAAGCCCTGCGGATTGCCGTCCGGTCCGGCGAAATTGAAAGGCGGATAGTCGGTCTCGGTGAGGAACCGGATCACGCTGATGCGGGACAGATCGGGCTTTTCCGGCCGGCGGCGCGGGTCCCAAAATCCCGGCACCCGCACGCCCGGGTCGCCCGCCGTCGGCTCCGCCGCCACCTGACCGGCGCCGAGAAGAGCCGCCACTAGCAAGACGCAGACGGCCAGCCGCCCGCTCAGGACTCGCAAGGAATATTCCGGCACAGATGACCTCTGACCGACTGTGGGGCCCAGGAACACTGGTTGACCCCGCTTATAGACGAGCCGGTTAAGGCGGATCAGTGGCAGTGACGTCCATTGTCACTCCTGAAAAGCCTATCCGACCTACCCCCCAATCGGACGTCGGAGTGCCTTCCGGCGGCGTCGGTCCTTTCGATCGCGGGATTTAGCGACTTCACAGATAGCGGCGCAGGTCCGCGGCCGCGGCATCGGTCGTCCGCTTGAGATTGAACGGGGAGACGAACCGGCCGGCTTTGTCCATCAGATAGACGATGGCCGTATGGTCCATGGTGTAACCACCCTCGTCGAGCGGAACCTTTTTGAAATAGACCCGGTAAGCCTTCGCGACTGCCGCGACCGCGGCCGGATCTCCGGTCAGACCCGAAAGATGTGGATCGAAGCTCGAGAGGTAATCCTTGATCACGGCGGGCGTGTCGCGCTCGGGATCGACCGTGATGAACAGCGCGCGCGTGCGATCCGCATCCGGGCCGAGCGCGCGCAAAATCTCGGAGACCTCGAATAGCGTCGTCGGGCAGACGTCCGGGCAGTGGGTAAAGCCAAAAAACACCAGGAAGGGATGACCCTTCAAATCCTGGTCGGTGACCGTTTGCCCGTTCTGATCGGTGAGCTTGAACGGTCCACCGATGGCCGCGATTTGCTGCGCGACTGGAGACGAGAGCCTTCCGGTCACGATAAGGACGACGCCGAAGCAAAGCACCAGCCCGGCGAGAAATGCCGCGCTCATCACGAGGATGCGGGTGCTGCGTGCGGTCATACCGGACCCCGCTGGCTGCCGTAAGCGTTCACAAGCAGGCGGCGATCCCTGCGACGATCATTTCGTAGAACACTGCAGTACCATAGTGCGCCCAGAGCGCCATCGTTGCGGCGAGCACGATGCCGAGGGCCGCCGCGATGAGCATGAGCGGACGCGAAAGCAGGGATGTCGTAGCGGAAATCGTCTCGGGCATCGACACGTCCCTAAGCTTGACCGGCCCGGTGAAGTTCGGCCGCACCCCTATCAGATAGGTCCAATCGTGGCGGCCGACAATAGGTCGGAGCGCCGTGGGGACCACCAAAGAGCCTGCCGGCGTGCGCGACCATCATCGACTCCTCAATCGAGCTTCATTTCACGAAGCGCAGCGGCAACAGCAAATTCACACGGTTGCCCAGGATTTCCGGCGGCACCGGCGGGAAAGGCTGCGCCCGCTGCAATAGCGCCAGCGCCTCCTCGTCGAGCGCGCTCGCCCCGGATGATCGCACGATGCGACTGTCAACCAGCCGCCCTTGCCGGTCGAGACTGAAGAAGACCTGAGCAACCCCATGTTCGCCGCGGCGCGCCGACGTTTCGGGATAGCGCTTGTTGCGCTCAATCACCGCCACGATCTGCGATCTCCAGGCTGCTAGCCTAGTTGAGTTTTGGGGGGTGGTCTGACCCTGCGCGGGCGCGGCCGGGAGCGCGGCGGTCCGCTCCGGAATTGTCTGCGGCGCCGAGGTGGTGGGCGCTGGCGGGCGCGGTTCTTGGCGCTTCGGGGTCTCCTGAACCTCTCGCGGCGGCTCGACCGCGAGTTCCGGATTGGGCGCGGGCTTGACCTCCGGTGGTGGCTCTTCCACCGGCTTCGATGCGACCTTCTCTTCGACTTTCTGCTTCTCCTCGAGGCTCTCGACCGGCTTGTTGGGCGAGGCGTCGGACATCACCTGCTCGGGTCCGGGGGCAATGTTCGTCTGCGGCATGGCGGGGCCGGCCGGTATCGGCGCGAACTCGATCACGATCGCAGCAGCGGGCTCCGCCGGTTCGATCTCATCGCGCCAGTTGACCATTCCCGCCGCGAACCCGCCGTGCGCCAACACGATGATCGCTCCGCTGATCAGCCAGCGGCGCAGGTCCGCGGCGTATTCGACGCTCAATACCATCATGGCCCCGAGGGTTTCTCCAGTCCCACCAATGCCGCCTTCAGGTAACCGGCCGCACGCAAGAGGTTCATAACCTCCATCACCTCGCCGTACGCTACCGTCTTGTCCGCGCGCAAAAAAATGCGGGTGTCCTTATCGCCCTTTGCCGCCGCATCGAGCGTGCTGGGCAAGAGATCGCGGCTGACGGGATCCTCGCCGAGCGTGAGCGTGAGGTCGGACTTTACCGTGAGATAGAGCGGCCTTTCCGGCCGCGGTTGCGGCTCGGCGGTCGATGCCGGCAAGTTGACGAGAATGTCCACGGTGGCAAGCGGCGCCGCTACCATGAAGATGATCAGCAGCACCAACATCACGTCGATGAATGGCGTAACGTTGATCTCGTGCACTTCGTCAAGCGCGTCCTCGCCGTGATCCAGACGTATGCTCATGACGATCCTCGAGTCCGCGCTTGCAGAGGCGGGCTCACTCCGCGATAGACAACGGCGTTGCTCGCCGCGCAGACGGCGTCGGGGTGATAGCAACGCGCTCGAGATCGCGGCTGACGAGCCGCAGCACCTCCGCTGCGGCATCGCCAAGCGTCGCGCGGTAGCCCGCGATCGACCGCGCGAACATGTTGTAGATCACCACGGCCGGAATGGCGGCCGCAAGCCCGAAAGCGGTCGCCAGCA
>JAFAHL010000114.1 GCA_019237215.1 Hyphomicrobiales bacterium
GACAACAGGTCGGCGCGGCTCACGTTGTACTGTCGCGCGACCACCCGTTGAATGTCCTCGATCTTGACGCGCTTGGGCTCCTGCGGGCGGATCAGGTCGCGCACCTCGCGTTCTGCCATCTCGAGCGTCACGGGCTGGCCGGTGAGCTTGCTGTGGGCGAGGAGGCGGTTGAGAGCGCCTTCGAGATCGCGGCCGTTGTGGGTCACGGTTTTGGCGATGAACTCGAGCACGGCGGCGGGAACTTCGAAGCCGGGATGGTGCTGCCTGGCGGCGGCGGCCCGGCATTTGAGGATTTCAAGGCGCAATTCCTCGCCCAGCGATCCCATTTCGACGACCAGGCCGCCCGCCAGCCGTGATCGCACGCGCTCGTCCAGGCTCTCGAGGTCGGATGGCGGCCGGTCGGCGGCGATGACGACCTGGCGGCCGGCGTCGATGAGGGCATTGAGCGTGTGACAGAACTCGGCCTGCGTCGACCTGCCCTGGAGGAATTGCAGGTCGTCGATGACCAGGACGTCGATCGTCCGCAGGGCCTCCTTGAATGCGAGCGCGTTCTGCGCCCGCAGCGCCGCCACGAAGCCGTACATGAATTTTTCGGCGGTGAGATAGAGCACTTTGCGCTCGGCGGCTGCATTGCCGGCCCACGCCAGGGATTGCAGCAAGTGCGTCTTGCCGAGTCCCACTCCGGCGTGAACATAGAGCGGGTTGAACATAACCATGTCGCCCCGGCGGGCCTGCGCGACCTGCTTGGCCGCGGCATGCGCAAGCGTGTTGGAGCGTCCGACGACGAAGGTCTCGAAAGTGAGGCGCGGATCGAGCGGCGAACCGCCGAGCGCCTCGTGCACGGCCGAGATTGGTCCCACGCTGTTGCGCAGATCGCCGCCGTTCGATTTGACCTCGCGCAGTTCGCGGTGAGGCGCGGGGGCTTCCGCCGGCTTCATTCTCGGCGGCAAGGTGCGGATCACGGCGGAGCGCACGGTGAGCTCGATGCGCGAAAAACTCGGCTGCTCGGCCTGCCAGCAGGCCAGCACCCGCTCGGCATAATGGGATTGGATCCAGCTCTTGAGAAAGCGCGTGGGTACGGACAGCTTGACGGTGTCGCCTTCGCTGCCGTCGAGTTCCATGCGGGCGAACCAACTCGCGTACACGTCGTCGCCGACTTCGGCGCGAAGGCGGTCCTTCACGCGCGTCCAGCCGTCCAGATCCATGCTCGTCATTTGGGTGTCTCTTCTTGATTGGCGGACGAAACGCGATACTTCGAACGCGAAGTGGCACAAACGCGGGAACGGAGGGAGGAGGGGCGGCCCGGCGCGGCCGCGGGCCGCGGAGGGAGCAAGCCCGCCGGTGCGGGTCAGGGGCGAACGTTAATACGGCGGTGGTGCTGGTCCGCGCGCGGCAATGATGAAATGAAATAGAGAGCCGTAAGGCTGGCGGCCGATATCGCAAGCCATGATGATGTGGACCCTCGCTGTCGTCATGATACCCCCCTGTTCACTGCCCACTCTTCGTGAGGGCTGTGCACTCGTTCAGGCTTTTTTGAAGTGTGTTCGGGTTTGCCTCGCCTCGTCGATTATCGGAACTTCGGCGCTACGAAACGTGAGCTTGTGTGCGTAGACGCCGAGCACGCACAAATTCGAAGCTCAAGCCGACAACAACTAGGCATGACTCACCCGTCCTCATCTTCGATGAGCTCGAATTACGGACCTTTTACTGAAAACCGCCGGTGGCCCAGCGGCCAATTGAAAATAGCACGGCGCCGCCCCCCTGCAACGCCTGCAACCGGGAACGCGCGTGCAACTTAAGCTCGGTGCTGCTCCACGCAGTCCGCGCGCTGCTCACACGTCTGTCATAATATTTTGAATTGCCTTGCGGATTCGAAGCGGCCGCAGGCGCGCGCCGAAGCCGATGCGCGGCCGCGATTTTGATTTGAGCGCGACAACGCCGACCTGCGCACAGGCCCGAAATCAAAGTCCTTGGTGGTGCTTTCCCTTTAAGCCTTTCTGCAAACAGTTATTTCTTTGAGCGGAAATAGAGGGTAACCCCCGCCATCGATGGCGAGCGCGGCACCATGACGATTATTGACTCGATTATCTTCATTTTATGTGACGCTTTTTTAAACAATTTAAGCAACGTGTGGAGATCGTCGATCGGCGCGTGCGCGCCCGACTCTTAATCCAAAGCGACGCCGAGGATCAGCTGCCGAGCTTGGCGACCCTATGGGCCAAGCGCGATACCTTGCGGCTTGCGGTGTTGGAATGCACCACGCCTTTCTGTGCCGAGCGCATGATCACTGGTTCGGCTTCCTGCAGCGCCGCGAGCGCCCTGCCACGGTCCCCGCTCGCGATCGCCTCCTCGACCTTGCGCATGAAGCTGCGCATTTCCGAACGGCGGCTCTGGTTGATTTCGGTGCGCCGCGCGATTTTGCGGGCCGCCTTGCGGGCGGAGGGGGTATTGGGCATGACTGTGCTCGTTCTGCGGGCGGCCGGTTGGCCCGCTCCTCGTCGTGCGGCCGGATATCGAAAAGAAGCGAACGGCGGCGAGAGGCTCGCCGCCAGCACGCCGCTTATAGTCGCGGCGCCTGAGAGCGTCAACGGCGGCCGATGGTGGCATCAAAGGAGCGCGCGAGGCTCTCCGACCTTTTCCTACCCGGCTTGAGCGCCTGCCGCGGCAATCTTGGAGAACCGTGAGGCCGGCATCCGCAGACCGTCATAGCTCGTCGCCACGGCCGCCTGCTCGCTCGCGGAGAAGGCGGTGAGCGGCGGCTTGACTCGCGCCCAGGCCGCGTCGCCATGGACATGGGCGAGGAGCGCCTTCACCCCCGGAACCAGCGGCTTGCCGTCGAACAGCTTGCGGATGGCGACCGCGGCATCGAGCGCTCCCGCATCGCCGCTGCGCCATACCCGCGCGCACAGATCGGCGTTGAGATTGGCGGTGGCAGAGATGCAGCCGGCGAACATCCCCGAACGCGCCTGCATGAGCACCGCCTCGGTCGAGGGGAACACGTCAAAGCGCGGGGAGAGCGCCGCCGCTTCGCGCGCATAGGCCATGTCGCCCGAGGAATCCTTAAGGCCGACGATGCGCGTGCCGAACGCCTCGATGAGGCGCTTGACCAGCCGCACGTGCCACGGCAGGCCGGACTGGGCGGGGAAGTGATAGAGATAAATGGGGATTGGTTGCGCGGCCGTGGCGGTCACGATGGCCTCGACGTAGGCGGCGAGCCCGTCGTCCGGCACGCCCTTGTAGTAAAACGGCGGCAGGACGAGCGCCCCGGCAAAGCCGAGTTCGGCGGCGTGCCGCGTCAGCGCGATCGCGTCGGCGACCGACGCTGCCCCGGTACCGACCATGAGGCGTTCGAGCGGCAGGCCCGCGTCGCGATAGGCCGTCATCACGCGCTTGCGTTGCTCGAGCGAGAACGAGGTGGCCTCGCCGGTGGTGCCGAGCACGTTGAGCCCGTCGCAGCCATGGGCGAGCAGAAAACGCGCCAGCGCCACCGAGCGGGCGCAGTCGGGCTCCCCCGTATCGTCGACGGCGGTCGCGATCGCGGCAATCACGCCTTGAAGCTTGCTGCTGATGGTCATGTTGCCTCCTGCTTGCGGGAAATAGGGGGAGCGAATTGCGATAGAAGGCGCGCGCGCTGCCATCCCAGTTCCTATTTGCTCTCCCTCATCATCCGCTGACGTTGAACGCCGCGAGCGCCGCCATATTCACGAGTTGGGCATCGTTGGCCGAAAGCGGCACGATTTGCACCGAGCGGTCGAGCCCGACCAGGATCGGGCCGATCACCGTCGCGCCGCCAAGTTCCTGCAACAGCTTGGTGGAGATCGAGGCGGAATGGAACGCCGGCATGATCAGGACGTTGGCGGGGCCCGAGAGGCGGCAGAACGGATAAGCCTCGCGCAACTCCATATTGAGCGCGACATCGGCCGCCATGTCGCCGTCATATTCGAAGTCGACGCGGCGCTGGTCGAGGATGCGCACCGCCCCCTGCACGTGCGCTGAACGCTCGCCCGGCGGATGGCCGAAGGTCGAGAACGCCAGCAGCGCGATGCGCGGTTCGTAGCCGAACCGGCGCGCGACGCCGGCGGCCTCGACCGCGATGTCGGCCAGAGTCTCGGCGCTGGGCATCTCGGTCACCGCGGTATCGGCGACCAGCACCGTGCGCCCGCGGGCGAGCACCAGCGACACGCCCATCACGCGATGGCCCGGCTTGGGATCGATGCAGCGGCGGATATCCTCGAGCGCCACCGAGAAATTGCGCGTGACGCCGGTCACCATCGCATCGGCATCGCCGAGCGCCACCATGCAGGCGGCGAAATGGTTGCGGTCCTGGTTGACCAGGCGCTGGACGTCGCGCTGGAGAAAGCCCTCGCGCTGGAGCCGTTCGTAAAGAAAGGCGGCATAGGCTGCGTTGCGTTGCGATAGCCGCGCATTGATGATTTCGATGCCCCCGCCGAGTTCGATGCCGAGGGAATCCGCGGTGTTGCGCACGCGGTCCTCGCGGCCGACGAGCAGGGCCGTCCCCAGTCCCTCGTGGCAGAAGGTCGCCGCGGCGCGGATCACTTGCTCTTCTTCCCCCTCCGCGAAGACCACGCGCTGCGGCCGTCGCCGCAGCCGCTCGTAGACGCGCTGGAGCACCCCGGCCACCGGATCGCGGCGC
>JAFAHL010000471.1 GCA_019237215.1 Hyphomicrobiales bacterium
CCGGTAGGGTTGTAAGCCGGCTGCTGCGGGAAGGTGGACGCCCCCATGATGAAGAGGTTATCCGCGTCCCAGGCTTGCAAGTAGCGATTCACGACGCTCGTCTTCGGGTCGTGGCCCATGATCGTGCCGCCGGTATTGTGGGTCGACTGGTAGGGCACGGTGTTGTAATCGCCCCGACGCAGCCCAGGCGAGCCCATCATGGTCGGGTTCATGGCGCGCGCGATTTTGAGCGCGATCTCCATGCAATAGTCCGCCACCTTGTAGTCGTTCTCGACGAAATTATAGGTCATGCGCAGCAGCGGACGGCCGAGCTGGTCTTTGTAGGTCGGGTCGAGGTCGATGTAGTTGTAGCGGTTGGCGTAGTTCGATCCCGACAAGGTGATGCGCGCTGCGTGTTGATACCACTTGGCCGTCGCCTTCTTCCAAGCCGCGCCCCAACGCGGGGTACCGGACGGGACCGGTCGGTAGCTGATCGGCCGTCCGTCGGCGTGCCCCAACTGGATCTTGCATCCGCCCAAAAAACCGAGCCCACCATGGTCGAAGTTGTCGCCGTCGAAATCGTCCATGACCACCTGCGTGCCGGGCGAGCCCATGAACGGATTGAACACCTTGTCCTCGAAGAACAGCGTCACCCCCAACCGCGAGAGCTGATAACAGTAGTTTCTGCCGACCACGCCCTTTTGAGTGACCGGATCGTAGGGCTCGCCGATGCCGGAGTTGAGCAGGAGCGAGATGTTGCCGAAGACATACGCCGAGAGCACCACGAGTCCTGCTGGCTGCTCGTATTCCTCGCCGGTGCGGGTATCCGTGAAGACGACGCCCGTCACCTTCTTCGCCGCCTTGTCGTAGCTCAGCCGGCTGACCCAGGCGCGGGCACGCAGCGTGAATTTCGGATCGGCGCGTAGCACCGGCAGCACGCACACGTGCGGCCCGGCTTTGGCGTTGGCCTCGCAGCCATTTCGCTCACAGAAGCCGCAATACTGACACCCGCCCAGGGTAAGGCCTTCGCTGTTGGTATAGGCTCGGCTCGCGTTGCTCGCCGGCTGCGGAAACGGGTGATAGCCGAGTTCCTTCGTGACCTTCGCGAACATCAGCCCCGATTCGCACATGATCAGCGGCGGCGTGGGATATTCGTTGCTGCGCGGTCCCTCGAATACGTTTCCGCCTTCGATCTTCTGTCCGCGCAGATTGCCGGCCTTCCCGGACACGCCGCACAGCTTGTCGAACTTGTCGTAATGCGGCTCGAGCTCGTCATAGGTCATCGCCCAGTCCTGGATCGTCATGTCGTCAGGAATGGCCTTGGCGCCGTAGCGCTCGACGATGTGGCTGCGCGTGAGATGATCGCTCGGCAAATAGCGCCAATGCTGGCCGCCCCAATGATTGGCAGCCCCGCCGACGCTGTTACCCGGCAGGAACGAGCCGAAGCGACGCATCGGGAGCGCGGATTCCGAAGGACGGTGGCGGAAGGTGACCGTTTCCAACGCGGGATCCTGGATCAACTCCAGTCGGTAGGAATAGCGCAGTTCGTCGCGCACCGCCGGGAGCGCAAAGTTCTCACGCGGCGTGAGATCTTCGCCGCGCTCCAAGCCGACGACCGTGAGCCCCGCTTTGGTGAGTTCGCGCGCCAGGATGCTGCCGGTCCAGCCCATGCCGACCATGACCGCATCGACTTCCTTCAATCGCGTTGCCATCTCTCTTCTCCCCTCACGAGAAATCCGCGATCGATTGCGGCTCGACGACGTAGCGCTTGTTGCGATATTGCTCGATCAGGTGGGAATAGACCGCTGGCAGTCCGGGAAAGCCAATCATCTTCCATGCGACCTTGTTGCGGTTACCGCCGTAGATCGGATCGGCGAAGAAACCCTCCATGGCGATGTCCAGCAGCGCCTCGAAGAATGGTTTGGCATCGAAATCGCCGAGCTCGGCCTTGCCCTGTTCCAGCGCCTTGAGCGCATCCTCGCGTTCATTGGCTGCGAGCCGGTCGAAATCCTTGCCGTAGACCTTGTGCGCCCAGGCATTGGTGGCGACGATGCCGACCGCGAAAAACTGCCGCGGCGTGAGCGGCAGCTGATAGCCGTATTCAGGCTTGGCCTTCCGGAACGGGCCAGTGCGGTACATTTTGGCGCCGCCGCCCCACGCGCTCGCGAGCTGCCGGTCGATGAAGGTGACGATCCCGCAATCGCTGCCGGACGGCGTGAGCTCGTCAGCCGGAATCATGGTGTCGACGGCGGCCGCAAAGAACGCGGCCTCGGCCTGGGTCAGCGTGAGATAGGTTGCCGGTTCGCTTCCAGCGGCGGGAACGGCGGGCGCCGCAGTCGTGGGTTGCTGCGCTTGCGCGGGAGCGGTTGGGGTGAGACCCGCGGCAACGGCGGTGCTGGCGCCCAACAGGAAATTGCGGCGTGCGATCGGATTGTTATCGTCCGGTGCATTCTTGTCGGTCATGGCGACCCCCCTTCTTTGAGCTTTATGCTCCATGCCGGGACGCGGCATTGATCGTGTCGTTTTGAATAAGACTAATCCGATTTTCACCCGCGCGCGAGGGGGCGCGGGCGACCGCCGGCATTCAACCAATGTTTCTGGACTGTCGGCCGTAAACACTCGCGATCGCCAGGAACTCGTCCGCCTTGAGGCTCGCGCCGCCAACCAGCGCGCCGTCGACGTTGGCGACGTGCAGCAGCTCCTTGGCGTTCGAAGGCTTTACGGATCCACCGTAGAGGATGCGGATGCCTTGCCCCTCCTCTCCCAAGCGCGACCCCAGACGCTGCCGGATGAACGCGTGTATGTCTGCGACGTCGGTTGGCGTGGGCGTGACCCCGCTGCCGATCGCCCAGACCGGCTCGTAGGCAACGACAAGATTTTCGGCGATTGCGCCGTCCGGCACGGAACCATCGAGCTGTGTGCCGACCACCGCGAGCGCGCGTTGCTCTTCGCGCTCGGCGCGGGTCTCGCCCACGCAGACGATGGCGCAAAGGCCTGCGCGGCGCGCGGCCAGCGCCTTTGCCCGGACATCGGCGTCGGTTTCGTGGTGAGAGCTGCGCCGCTCGGAGTGCCCGACGATGACGGCGCTGGCACCGGCGTCCTTGAGCATCTCAGCCGAAAGGTCCCCGGTGAACGATCCGCTCGGCTCGGCGTGGCAGTCCTGCGCCCCAATCAGCACCGAAGTGCCCTTCGCCGCCGCCGCAAAAAGAACGAGCAACGTCGCCGGGGGGCATATCATCAGGTCGACCCCAGCGAGTTTGCGCGCACCTTCGACGATTCGGCTGAACTCCGCGGTCGAAGACCGCAGACCGTTCATCTTCCAATTGCCCGCCACCAGCGGGCGACGCGGCACCCGAACCATTTTCGTTTCCCGCGTTTTCCCGAATCCAACCAGGCGGTTAGCAGAGTGCCCACGGGCACGCCAGAGGGCTGCTGGCGACGGCGGCCCGCTCCAGCATATGTTGCGACGCAGAGCCCCCCTCCCTATGATGCAATGGCCCTCGGTCCGCCGCGGGTTCTCTCAATCACGGATGACGCATGCTTCGAGGTCTGCGAAAAGCCTCTTCCAACTGGCTCGGCAAGGCGGTGATGGCCGCCGTAGTCGGCTTCTTGGTCATTAGTTTCGCGATCTGGGGGATCGGCGACATCTTCCGCGGCTTCGGCCGCTCGACCGTCGCCAAGATCGGGCGCACCGAGATTACAATCGAGCAGTTCCGCAGTCTCTACAACGATCGGATGCAGCAATATTCGCGCCAGTTCGGCCGCCCGATCACCCCCGAGCAGGCGCGGGCCACGGGCTTGGACCGGGCGGCGATCGGGCAGATATTCTCCGAGATCCTGCTCGATGAACGCGCGCACGCGCTCGGTCTTGCGCTCTCCGATGCCGAGGTCGCCAAGCAGATTACGAAGGATCCGGCGTTTCAGGGACTAAACGGCCAGTTTGACCGTTCCCGGTTCGAGCAAATCATACGTAATGCCGGCTACACCGAGGCCCGCTTCGTCGCCGAACAGCGCCGTCAGTTGCTGCGCCGGGAGCTCGCGGGCTCGATCGCTTCCGGATTGAGCGTGCCGCGGACGCTGGTCGAGGCCGCCAACCGCTATCAGAACGAGCAACGTTCGATCGAATACGTGCTGCTCGACCGTGCGCTCGCCGGCGAGATTGCGCCGCCTCCTCCGGAGGCGCTCGCGAAGTATTTCGAGGAGCGCAAGACCCTGTTTCGCACGCCCGAATACCGCAAGCTCGTGATCGTTGCGCTGATTCCAAGCGAGCAGGCCCGTTGGATCGAAATCTCCGATGCGGATCTCAAGCGCGCCTATGAGGAGCGGCGCGCGCGCTACGTCACGCCCGAGCGGCGCCACATCCTGCAGATCGATTTTCCCAATGCCGAGGCGGCAAGCGCGGCGGCCGAGCGCATTGCGAAAGGCGCGAGCTTCGCCGAGATCGCCAAGGAGCTCGGCAAGAGCGAAAAGGACATCGACCTCGGCACGGTGCCCAAGGCTGCGGTGATCGACCGGGCAGCGGCCGATGCCGCCTTCGCGCTCAAGGAAGGCGAGGTCAGCATGCCGGTGCAAGGCCGCTTCGGCACCGTGCTGGTGCAAGTCCTCAAGATCGAGCCGGAGCAGGTTCGCCCGCTCGAGGAAGTGGCCGGCGAACTCAAGCAGGAACTGGCCGCCGCGCGCGCCAAGTCCGAGATTTTCGACCTCTACAACAAGATCGAGGATGCGCGCGCAGAGGGCAAATCGCTGGCCGAGGCCGCCGCCAATCTGAAGCTCGAGGCGCGCACCATCGAGGCGGTCGATCGCTCCGGCCGCGATGCTGCAGGCACGCCGGCGAAGCTTCCCGATGCGGAACGGCTTCTCGCCGGGGCGTTTACCACCGATGTCGGCGTCGAACGCGACCCCTTGCGGTCTCAAGACGGCTACATCTGGTACGACGTCACCAGCATCTCACCTTCGCGCGAACGTTCGCTCGATGAGGTCAAGGACCAGGTCGAGGCACGCTGGCGCGAGCAGGAAATCGCGACGCGTCTGGACACCAAGGCAACCGAGATGCTGGACAAGCTCAAAGCCGGCGGGACGCTGGCCGAAATAGCCGCGGCAAACCATCTCAAGGTGGAAACCCTGACCGGCCTCAAGCGCGGCGAGCCCGCCGGCCCGCTATCGGCGGCGGGCATCGACGCCGTCTTCCGCACAGCGAAAGATGCCGTCGGCAAGACGCAAGCCGCGCAACCGGGCGAGCAAGTCGTATTCCGCGTCACGGATATCGTGGTGCCTGTCCTCGACATGTCCTCCGAACAGGCCAAACGCGACCTCGAGGCGCTCAATCGAGGCGTCTCAGAGGATATTCTTGCTGAATATATTTCCCGCCTCGAAAGCGAGATCGGTCTCACGATCAATCAAAGTGCGCTAAACCAAGTGGTCAGCGGTGGCGCCGGCGAGGGAGCAGACTGACCTGACCCATGCAGATCGAGCCGCAAGCCACGGCATTTGCCAAGCGCTACGCGCGAGGCGAGCCACAGGTCGTGTGGACCACGCTCGTCTCGGATCTGGAGACCCCGGTGTCGGCCTTCCTCAAAATCGCCGCCGCGCGGCCGCTCAGCTTTCTGCTGGAGTCGGTGGAGGGCGGCGCGCTGCGCGGGCGCTATTCGATCATCGGACTCGATCCCGATCTCATTTGGCGCACGGTGGCTGGGCAAGCCGAGATCAACCGCACGGCGCGCCACCGGGCTGATGGCTTCACGCCCTGCGACCGGGCACCGTTGGCGGCGCTGCGCGCGCTCATCGCCGAAAGCCGGATCGAGCTGCCGGACGTGCTGCCTCCCATGGCCGCCGGCATTTTCGGCTACCTTGGCTACGACATGGTGCGGCTGATGGAGGAGTTGCCGCAGCCCAACCCCGACCCGATCGGGATTCCCGACGCGGTGCTGATGCGCCCCACCATCGTGGTCGTGTTCGACACCGTGAAAGACGTGATCACCGTCGTCACGCCGGTGCGCCCAGAAATCGGCATCGCGGCCGAGGCGGCCTTCACGCGCGCGAGCGAGCGCCTCTCGGCGATCCTCGATGCGCTCGATGCACCGCTGGCGCATGCTCCGCCCGATTTCCAGGCGGGACCGCTCACGGTGTGGCCGTCCTCCAACGTTACGCCCGCCGAATACGAGCGCATGGTGAATGTCGCCAAGGAGTACATCGCCGCGGGGGACATTTTCCAAGTCGTGCTGTCGCAACGTTTCGAGGCGCCGTTCGAATTGCCGCCCTTTGCGCTCTATCGGGCGCTGCGGCGGGTCAATCCAGCGCCCTTTCTTTATTTTCTCGACTTCGGCGGCTTCTCGATCGTTGGCTCGAGCCCGGAAATCCTGGTGCGAGTGCGCGAGGGCACCGTGACCGTTCGGCCACTCGCCGGCACGCGGCCGCGCGGCACGACGCTCCAACAGGACAGGGCGCTCGCATCCGAACTGCTGGCGGATGAGAAGGAACGTGCCGAGCATCTGATGCTGCTCGACCTCGGCCGCAACGACGTCGGCCGCGTCGCGCGGACAGCCACGGTCAAGGTGACCGATCAATTCTCGATCGAGCGCTTCAGCCAGGTGATGCACATCGTTTCGAACGTCGAAGGCCAGCTCGATGGAAGATACGATGCGCTCGATGCGCTGGCGGCGGGCTTCCCGGCCGGCACCGTCTCGGGCGCCCCCAAGGTGCGGGCGATGGAGATCATCGACGAGCTCGAACCGGACAAACGCGGGCTCTATGCCGGATCGGTGGGTTATTTCTCTGCGGCGGGCGAGCTCGACAGCTGCATCGTGCTGCGCACGGCGTTGATCAAGGACGGCACGATGTATGTCCAGGCCGGCGCCGGCATCGTCGCCGATTCCAACCCCAAGTTCGAGCAGCAGGAATGCGTCGACAAGGCCAAGGCGCTGTTCCGCGCCGCGGAAGAGGCCAAACGCTTTGCGAGCGCAGCGCGGCGGGGACAGTAGCGATGCAGCCCGGGTTGGCCTGGGCACGACGACCGTAGACGAGAGCGACGACATGAACGCCAAA